>NZ_JBBWCB010000025.1:0-55763 GCF_039888995.1 Pseudomonas rossensis
GTTCGGCACCAGTCAGGTGGTTGCGCAGGGTTTGTCGCTGGCGTTGGCGCTGCCGAGCACGGGCGTTACGCTGGTGACTTACGCGGTGCACCATCAGGTCGACTGGATGATCGGCTTGCCCTTGGCGGTCGGTGGTCTGATGAGCATCAGTTGGGGCGTGAGGATCGCCCACGCACTGCCGGAACGGCTGCTGCGCGGGTTGTTCTGTGGTTTTCTGGTGCTCTGCGCGGTGATGCTCGCCCTTAAAGTTTGAAGCCTTCGACGATGTGTTCGGCCAGGCACTCAGTGATCGGCGACGGGTTGTGCAGGTTGCGCACCAGCATGATGCTGGCCTCGGGCAGGATCGGCAGGTCCTCGGCCTCACCGAGTATGCGCATGTCGGGCGTGATCAGGCTTTCGAGTTGCGCGGTGACGGCCAGTCCGGCGCTGACCACCGCCATGATCGCCGACAGGCTGTCGCTGTTGTACGCCACGCGGTAATCGCGACCCATGGCATCAAGCGCATTGCAGGCCCACAGCCTGCAGAAGCAATCACTGTTGAACATCGCCAGCGGCAGCGGCGTTTGCTCATGGGCGCTGAAACATTGCGCCTCGGCCCAGACAAAATGCTCCTTGCGCAGTAATTGGCCGATCTCGTTGCCCGGTTCGCGGGTGACGATGGTCAAGTCCAGGTCCTGGCGCAGCAGCAATTGTTTTGATGATTCGCAGTGCACCTCGATCTGGATCAGCGGATACGTCTGGGCAAATCGCCGCAGAATCCCCGGCAAAAAACGCATCACGTAATCGTCCGGCGTGCCAATGCGCACCATGCCGACCATGTGCGGCTCGCGCAACGTATTGAACACCTCACTGTGCAGCTTGAGGATGCGCCGGGCATAGCCGAGCAGCACCTGACCCTCAGCCGTCAGCCGCACCTGCCGCCCGTCGCGCTGGAACAATTGACGCTGCAACACATCCTCTTCCAGCCGCTTCATCTGCATGCTCACGGCGGACTGAGTGCGATTGACCAACTCGCCGGCACGGGTAAAACCGCCCTGGTCGGCAATGGCGACAAAGGTGCGCAACACTTCGGTGTCGATACTTGGGTAGGCAGACATTCATCAATCTCCGAGATGTGTTACATCAGAAACATTCGTTGGATTGATCTTAGCCCCGGCGCGACACTTGAGCCATCCAAACGGAGGGCAACAAGATGAAAGGTCAACATGAACATCCAGCCGTAGAAAAACACTCGATCCACCTGGTATCCGATTTGCTGCACAAATTCAGCCGCTGGTACGAACTTCACCGGGAGCGCGAGCTGCTGGCGAGTCTGAGCGACGAAGCGCTGAAGGACATTGGCATGAGTCGTGCGGATGTAGAGTTCGAGTCGGTCAAACCGTTCTGGAATGACCCGATGCACAAATGAGTCATACACAACTACACAAACCGTCTCCCGGTGAGGTAGGTTGCGAGCAGACAAGGAGATGCTCATGCCCGCAACACTGTCCTTTGCCATCAAACAGGCTCGGCGTCTGGCGCTGGCCGCCCAAGGGTTCAACGGGCGCCAGCCGCCAGCGGCGATCAAACCGGTTCAGCTCAATCGTCTGATCGAGCGGCTGGGCATTCTGCAGATCGATTCGGTCAATGCGTTGGTGCGTTCGCACTACCTTCCCCTGTTTTCCCGCCTCGGCAATTACTCATCCGACTTGCTCGACCAGGCTGCCTGGAGTTCGGGCCGGCGGCGCACGCTCTTCGAGTATTGGGGGCATGAAGCCTCGTTGCTGCCCTTGTCGATGTACCCGTTGATGCGCTGGCGCATGCTGCGCGCGACCCGCGGCGAAGATATCTATCAGCAATTGGCACGTTTCGGTCGGGAGCAGCAGGGCACGATTCGCCGGGTACTGGCCTCAGTTCAGGAGTTGGGCGCGCTGGGGGCCGGAAGCCTGTCGACCCGTCAGGAGCGGGCAGGGCCCTGGTGGGACTGGAGCGCGGAAAAGCATGCGCTGGAATGGTTGTTCGCCGCCGGTGAAGTGACCGTGGCCGGGCGGCGCGGGTTCGAGCGGCTTTATGATCTGCCGGAGCGGGTGATTCCTTCGGCGATTCTTGCGCAGCCGCTGCTGAGTGAGGCCGAGGCCCAGCGCGGCTTGTTGCTGCATGCCGCGACAGCGTTGGGCGTCGGAACAGAAAAAGACCTGCGGGATTACTTTCGTCTGAGTCCCGGTGATGCCCGTCCGCGCTTGGCGGAACTGGTGGAGGCGGGTGAATTGCTAAGCTGTGAAGTCCAGGGCTGGCGGCAACCGGCCTATTGTCTGCCAGAGCCGAAAGTGCCACGCAAGGTCGAGGCCAGCGCCTTGCTTTCACCCTTCGACTCACTGATCTGGGAGCGCAGTCGCACCGAGCGGCTGTTCGATTTTCGCTATCGGTTGGAGATCTATACGCCGCAGGACAAGCGGGTCTACGGGTATTACGTGTTGCCGTTTTTGCACAATGAACGGATTGCCGCTCGGGTGGATCTGCGCGCCGAGCGGGCGCAGGGCAGGCTGGCGGTGCACGCTGTGCATGAGGAAGAGCCGGGGCTGGATGACGAGGGGATGCTGGCGTTGGCGGTCAATCTGCGGCGAATGGCGGATTGGCTGGGGCTTGAGCGGGTTCAGTTGAATTGCCCGCGGGCGAGTGCGGCGCGGTTGCGGGTGGCATTGGCTAGCATCGGCGGTGATTGAGCGGACGCCTTCGCGAGCAGGCTCGCGAAGGGAGCGACTCGGTTTAGCGCCGGACTTGCTTCAAGGTTTCGGCAATCAAAAACGCCAACTCCAGCGACTGATCGGCATTCATCCGCGGATCACAATGGGTGTGATACCGATCCGACAACCCGTCTTCGGTAATCGGCCGCGCCCCACCAATGCACTCAGTGACATTCTGCCCGGTCATCTCGATGTGGATGCCGCCGGCATATGTGCCTTCCGCTTCGTGAACCTGGAAGAACTGCTTCACCTCACCAAGGATCTGCGCAAAGTCGCGGGTCTTGTAGCCGCTGCTGGCCTTGATGGTGTTGCCGTGCATCGGGTCGCAACTCCACAGCACTTGCTTGCCTTCGCGCTGCACGGCACGGATCAGTTGCGGCAGGTGATCGCCGACCTTGTTCGCGCCCATACGCGCAATCAGGTTCAGACGGCCCGGATCGTTGTCCGGGTTGAGCACATCTATCAGGCGAATCAGGTCTTCGGGGTTCATGCTTGGGCCGACTTTGACCCCGATCGGGTTGTTCACGCCACGCAGGAACTCGACGTGAGCGCCGTCGAGCTGACGGGTGCGGTCGCCGATCCACAGCATGTGCGCCGAGCAATCGTAGTAATCGTTGGTCAGGCTGTCGCGACGCACGAAGGCTTCTTCATAGTTCAGCAACAGCGCTTCGTGGGCGGTGAAGAAACTGGTTTCGCGCAGTTGCGGCGAGCTGTCCATGCCGCAGGCGCGCATGAACGCCAGGGTTTCATCGATGCGATCGGCCAGGTGGCTGTACTTCTCGGCCAGCGCCGAGTTGGCGATGAAGTCCAGGTTCCACTTGTGCACCTGATGCAGGTCGGCAAAACCGCCCTGGGCGAAGGCGCGCAACAGGTTCAGGGTCGCGGTGGACTGGTGGTAGGACTGGAGCAAGCGCTCCGGGTCCGGCACGCGGCTTTTTTCATCGAAACCGATGCCGTTGACGATGTCGCCACGGTAGGCCGGAAGGGTGACGCCGTCGATGGTTTCGTCATTGGCCGAGCGCGGTTTGGCGAACTGCCCGGCCATGCGCCCGACCTTGACCACCGGGCAACCGGCGGCGAAGGTCATGACGATCGCCATTTGCAGCAGGACTTTAAAGGTGTCGCGGATTTTCGCGGCGGAGAACTCGGCGAAGCTTTCAGCACAGTCGCCGCCCTGCAGCAGAAACGCGCGGCCCTGGGTCACTTCGGCAAACTGACGGCGCAACTCCCGGGCTTCACCGGCAAACACCAGCGGCGGATAACTGGCCAGCGTTTGCTCGACGTGCAGCAAATGCGCTGCGTCGGGGTAATGGGGTTGTTGCTGGATCGGCAGGGCGCGCCAGCTGTCAGGGCTCCAGGGTTGGCTCATCACGGTCTCTAGTGTTTTACGCTCGGACTGTCATGTTATCAGCAATTAGTGCGTGACCTGTTCCCGTCGCTTCGCGGACAATCGCGCTTTTGCCGCGCCACTCCGCGGTTTTAGTACGTTGCCGGGCACGGCGACGATCAGGAGACGAAATGACTGAGGAGCGCGTCGAGCATCTGCTCGCCGAGGTACAGGATGAGTTCGGCGTGATTCGCGTGCTGGAAGTGGCCGATTACCGTTTTCTCGAGTTCGGTGATGCCATCGAACAAAGCTGCGTGTTCACGGCTGACCCGAGCTGGCTCGAATACGATTACACCCGGGCGATGCTGATTGGCGCGTTGTGCCACGAGCAGCCGGAAAGCGCGCTGTTCCTCGGTCTCGGAGCCGGCACCCTGACCCAGGCCTGCCTCAAGTTCCTGCCGCTGGAAGACGTCGAAGCCATCGAGCTGCGCCCCGACGTACCGCGCCTGGCCATTGAATACCTTGGGCTGGATGACGATCCGCGGCTGTATATCCGGGTGGGCGATGCGCTGGAGTTGCTCGATACCGCTGAGCCGGCGGATCTTATTTTCGTCGACCTCTATACCGATGTCGGGCCGGGTGTCGGGCATCTGGCGTGGAATTTCCTGGAAAACTGTCAGAAACGTCTGAACCCGGGTGGCTGGCTGGTGATCAATCAGTGGGCCACCGACGATGGCAAGCCGTTGGGCGCCGCATTGTTTCGCGGGCTCTATCACCGGCATTACTGGGAACTGCCGGTGAAGGAGGGCAATGTGATTCTGCTCGTGCCTTCGGAGCTGGATCAGGAACTGGACATCGACGGCTTGACCGCACGGGCCGAAGGGCTGGCGCCGCGTTTGGGGTATTCGTTGCAGTCGTTGATCAAGGCGATCCGCCCGGCGACATAAGTGTTGTTTGTCAGGGCCTCATCGCGAGCAAGCTCGCTCCCACAGGGGAATGCATTTCAATGTGGGAGCGAGCTTGCTCGCGATGGCCATCTTCCAGTCAACACATGCCTCAGAGTCCTTTGAAGACCCCCGGTCGCTTCTCGATCATAGACCGCACACCCTCCTTGGCATCCTCGCTAGCCAGCAGCTTCTTCACCAGCGGCGGCAATCCCTGCGCCGCCGCTGTTTCCCCTTCATAACGCGCCTGCCTTGCAGACATCAACGTCGCCTGAACCCCAAGCGGCGCCTGCCGGGCAATTCGCTCAGCCAACTCCATCGCCCGTGGCAGCAGATCCTCGCTGGCCATGACTTCCTGCACCAACCCCAGGTGCAACGCCTCATGGGCATCGAATTCATCGCCGGTCAGCAGCCAGCGCATGGCATTGCCCCAGCCAGCGACCTGATGCAGGCGCAACGTGGCGCCGCCGAACGGGAAGATCCCGCGTTGCACTTCTTTCTGGGCGAAGCGGGTGTTGCTGGCGCACAGGTTGATATCGGCGGCCAGCATCAATTCGATCCCGACGGTCAGGCAGTAGCCTTGCGCGGCGACAATCACCGGTTTGCTGACTCTGGGGCCGGCGAACACCCCCCATGGATCGCAGCCGCCGGGCGGTGCCTGCCAGCCTTCGGCCAGGGCCGCGCTGGCACTGACCAGATCCAGCCCTGCGGTGAAATGCTCACCATGGCCGAACACCACCGCCACCCGCGCCTCGCTGTCGGCCTCGAACTCGCCATAGGCCAGGCTCAGTTCGTTAAGCAGATCGAGATCGAAGGCATTGCGTTTGGCCGCCCGATCCAGGCCGATCATCAGGACATGACCGTGCCGTTCACGGCTCACACGACTGGAGCAGGGCTGATTCATTGTGCATTTCCTCGGGCGGGGAAGGGGGGGTGTCAGACAGCAGGTCTACGTCACAAGGGTGAACCGTTTTAGCGCGATCGTCAGCAGGGCTGGGCCTTTGAAAAATAGACTGTTGCCCGATTGTCCGCAAAGCGTGTGACAGAACGCTATACACGGCAGTTTTCCGACAAATAAAGCTCCCTTTTTGAGCGAATTCCGGTATAGTGCGCGCCGGCCTTTAACCGGGCCGCGTTTAGGTAGCGCAATTCCCCGAAGTCAGCTTCGGCTGCACGTCCGCACAGCGGACTCTCCCTTGACGAATCTTTTTCATTCATTCGTTTTCGCAAATCCCCGCCGACAAAGCAGCCAGGGCGACTCTTGAGTCTTACACGGCATGCGCAGCTTTGGAGCATGGGTCTTTGCGGATGCACTTAGAGGCAGACCCATGACCCAGGAAACCGGCGGCTTCGCCGCTTTTAATCTTAATCCGAACATTCTTGCAGCCGTCATCGCGACTGGCTACGAAGAACCTTCGGCTATTCAGCAGCAATCGATCCCGATCATCATGGCCGGTCACGACATGATTGGTCAGGCGCAAACCGGTACGGGTAAAACCGCTGCGTTCGCCCTGCCGATCCTGCATCGCATCGATCCTGCTAAGCGCGAGCCGCAAGCCCTGATCCTGGCGCCAACCCGTGAGTTGGCGCTGCAAGTAGCAACCGCTTTCGAAACCTACGCCAAGCAAATGCCGGGCGTTACCGTTGTGGCCGTTTACGGCGGCGCCCCTATGGGTCCACAACTGAAAGCAATCCGTAATGGCGCACAGATCGTTGTCGCCACTCCGGGCCGTCTGTGCGACCACCTGCGTCGCGACGAAAAAGTTCTGTCGACCGTGAACCACCTGGTTCTCGACGAAGCGGACGAAATGCTCAAACTGGGTTTCATGGACGACCTCGAAGTTATCTTCAAGGCCTTGCCTCCAACCCGTCAGACCGTATTGTTCTCGGCCACCTTGCCGCAGTCGATCCGTGCCATTGCCGAACGCCATCTGCGCGATCCGCAACACGTGAAGATCCAGACCAAGACTCAGACCGTTACCGCGATCGAACAGGCTCACCTGTTGGTTCACGCTGACCAGAAGACCTCGGCTGTATTGAGCCTGCTGGAAGTTGAAGACTTCGATGCCCTGATCATGTTCGTGCGCACCAAGCAAGCGACCCTGGACCTGGCCAGTGCCCTGGAAGCCAAAGGCTACAAAGCCGCTGCGCTGAACGGTGACATTGCTCAGAACCAACGTGAGCGCGTGATCGAATCCCTCAAGGATGGCCGTCTGGACATCGTTGTGGCGACCGACGTTGCTGCTCGTGGTCTGGACGTTCCGCGCATCACTCACGTGTTCAACGTTGATATGCCGTACGACCCGGAATCCTACGTTCACCGTATCGGCCGTACCGGCCGTGCCGGTCGCGAAGGTCGTGCACTGCTGCTGGTGACTCCGCGTGAGCGCCGCATGCTGCAAGTGATCGAGCGTGTAACCGGTCAGAAAGTTGCCGAAGTTCGCCTACCGGACGCTCAGGCCGTTCTTGATGCCCGCATCAAGAAACTGACCAACAGCCTGTCGCCGCTGGTGGCTGATGCCGAATCGACCCACGGTGATCTGCTGGATCGTCTGACTGCCGACATCGGTTGCACCCCGCGTGCACTGGCCGCTGCTCTGCTGCGCAAGGCAACCAACGCTCAAGCGTTGACCCTGGCCGCGATCGAGAAAGAACGTCCACTGGTGCCGAACAACGCACCGCGTGGCGATCGTCCAGAACGTACCGGTGATCGTCCGGACCGTGGTGATCGTGAGCGTCGTGCTCCGGTTCCATTGGCCGAAGGTCGTGCTCGTTGCCGTACCGCGCTGGGTGCGCGTGATGGTATCGCTGCCAAGAACCTGCTGGGCGCTATCCTCAATGAGGGTGGTCTGGCTCGCGAAGCAATCGGTCGCATCCAGGTGCGTGACAGCTTCAGCCTCGTTGAGCTGCCGGAAGATGGTCTGGAGCGTCTGCTGACCAAGCTGAAGGACACTCGCGTTGCTGGTAAGCAGTTGAAGCTGCGTCGCTATCGCGAAGATTGATCCGCTCTCGGGCTGATTGATCGAACATAAAAAATCCCCGACTGGTTCGGGGATTTTTTTGTCTGTAGCAGCTGCCGAGCCTGCGAGGTTGCGTTCGGCTGCGAAGCAGTCGTAAACCCTGTATGCACGGTGAATCAGCAAGACTGCGGTGTCTGATTTCACGACTGCTTCGCAGCCGAACGCAACCTCGCAAGCTCGGCAGCTGCTATACCGGGTCGAGTCTTGAGGGCTCTGGTGAGGGAAGGGTTACTCCGTCACCGAACCGCCCCCCGCCGTGATCACTTGCACGCTCATGCGTGGCGTCGCCAGATCGAGCCCGGCTTCGTCCAGGTGTCGCTTGAGTGACAGGTTGAACGCTCGGGACACTTCCCACTGCTTGATCGGCGCGGTCTTGAACCGGGCGCGAAGAATCGCGTTGCCCGACTCGAAACTCTCGACACCCTGAATCTCCAGTGGCGACCAGATGTTGCGCCGTTGCAGTGGGTCGGTGCGCATCTTCTGGCCGACGTCGCGCATCAGTTTGATCGCGTTATCGATGTCCATGTTGGAAGGTATCGCCACCCGGAAAATCGCGTAGCCGAATTCCCGGGAGTAGTTCTTGATGCTTTTGATTTCGCTGAACGGAATGGTGTGGACGATGCCGTCAATGTCCCGCAGGCGCACGGTACGAATGGTCAGCCCTTCGACGGTGCCCAGGTGGCCGCCGACGTCGACGTAGTCGTCGATGGCCAACGAGTCTTCGATAATGATGAACAGCCCGGTGATCAAGTCCGCCACCAGCGACTGTGCACCGAAACCGATGGCCAGACCGATCACGCCGGCACCGGCCAGCAATGGTGTGACGTTCATGCCCATGTTCGCCAGGGCGACGATCAGCGCAATGATGAAAATCGTCACGAATAATACGTTGCGGATCAGCGGCATCATTGTCTGCGCGCGGGCATTTGCCAGGCCTTTGCGCGAGCGGGTGAGGGCGTGGTGCACGGCGGTGTCGCTGAGAATCCAGATCAGCCAGGCAAAAATCAGCGTGCCGCCGAGGCTGAACAGTTTGACGCTGACTTCATGGCCTTCGCCTTCGGTGAAGCGGATCAGCGACATGCCCCAGACCCGCAGGCCGAGTTCGATGAACGCCAGCCACACCACCAAATGAGCGAGTGTGTAGAAGAAGCTTTTCAGGCGCTCCGAATACAGCGCATGACG
Organism: Pseudomonas rossensis; assembly: GCF_039888995.1. NCBI lineage: Bacteria > Pseudomonadati > Pseudomonadota > Gammaproteobacteria > Pseudomonadales > Pseudomonadaceae > Pseudomonas > Pseudomonas rossensis. The sequence continues at coordinate 9,197 of NZ_JBBWCB010000025.1, forward strand.
TTTCACGCTGCGCTGCGGTTTGAGTGAATGGCGGCGCACCAAACCGTTGATGACCATGCACAACACCAGCAGCACAGTGCAGATCAGCGACTGACGCAGCGCGGTGCTGGTATCGCCGGCCGAGACGAACGTGGCGAACAGGGAAATACCCACCAGCACCAGCGCCGGCATGTACCAGAAGGTCCCGAGAATCTCGATCGTGTCGCTGAGGGCGCGGCGAGTCAGGCGCCGGGACAGCGGTTGGTTGCGAATCAAGTGGGCGATGGGGCGACGGAACCGCAGGATGAACAGCCCCGTGGAAAGCGCAGCCAATACGTTGGCTACGGTCGCGGCGGTGTGCGCCAGATGACTGCCAAGGCTTTCAACGAGTCGCGGATCGCTCAGGGCTTCACCGAAGGCGGCGAAACTGCCGATCAGCCACAGCGGTCGAAAGGCTTGATGCCGCAGGATGTACAAGGCGCGGTGGCGGTGTGGGCCGTCGAGCACCGAAAAGGCGATCACGCAGATCGCCGAAAAACAGGTGCCGACCACCAGCGCATAAGCCAGCACCATGGCCAGGCTTTTGCCCAATGACGAGGGCAGGGCGTAGCTCATGTAGACCGTCATGACCAAAGCAATCAGCCACGGCCCGAGTTTGCGCAGGGCGAAACGCAACATGTCCAGGGCCTTGGGGTGCTGCGGCAGTTCTTCGGTCAGGCCGAAGCGCATCCGCACCCGGTGGCTGACCCAGATCAGCGCGGCGGCCAGCAAGCTCCAGACCATCAGGATCATGGCAAAGGCAAAGATGATCGGCAGCCATTCATTGGCCGGCAGCACCAGCGCTGTCAGTTCATCCTCAGCCAGTTTGAATTCTTCGGACCAGCGAGTGAGAGGGCTGTCCGCTCCTGAAAACTGCTTTTCGAAACTGGCCAGGGTGCCACCGATCAGTCCCAGGACGCCTACTTCGGTGACCGGCTGGGCCTTTTTGGTGACATCGCGCAGCTTCTTCAAATCCGCCAGCAATTTGGTGCGTTGCTGATCGTTCTCCAGCGACTTGATGACTTCGTCCAGGGATTGCCCCAAGGGCTCTTGCGCCTCTGGCTGTTTTGCCGAGCTGTTGAGCAGGCTGGGCAAGCCGACCGCCTGGGCGGGCGCCATCGGCAGCAGCGTCATGAGGCAGACAAGGAACAAACACGGCAGGGCAAAAAGACGAGCGAACACTAGGCGGTCAACCTCGGGATGAGCGGATCGACCGAGTGTACGAGCCCGTCAAAATCAATGCGAGCCAGGGGTGAGGATTTATTCGTTGAGTTTGGCGAGGATCTTGAAAATCACGGTGGCGAGGATCATCAACATGCCGATCCACATCGCGAACACGCCGACGTTCTTGTCGCGAAAATTGAAGCCGATAGCCAGCATGATCATCCCGGCAAGAATCGGAATCAGCATGGCGTGGAACGAAGACAACGAGATCATGAGCGACTGCCTTGTCGAAAGGGGTAATTAAAGTGTAGGAGCTGTCGAGTGAAACGAGGCTGCGATCTTTTGACTTTGCTATTTAAAAACAAGATCAAAAGATCGCAGCCTCGTTTCACTCGACAGCTCCTACAGGATTACGGCAGCTCGCGGCAGGCGTAAAACGCGCTCAGCACTTTGACCAGGTGCGCCAGATCATGGCTGCCACACAGTTCACGGATCGAGTGCATGGCGAAGGTTGGCAGGCCGATGTCCACAGTGCGCACGCCCAGGTGGCTGGCGGTGATCGGGCCGATGGTCGAGCCGCAACCCATGTCGCTGCGCACCACGAAGCTCTGTACCGGCACTTCTTCGGCCATGCACAGGTGGCGGAAGAACCCGGCGGTTTCGCTGTTGGTGGCGTAGCGCTGGTTGCTGTTGACCTTGATCACCGGGCCGGCGTTGAGTTTCGGGCCGTGATTGGCATCGTGCTTGTCGGCGTAGTTGGGATGCACGCCGTGGGCGTTGTCAGCCGAGACCAGCAGGGATTTCTGAATGGTGCGCACGAACTCATCGCCTTCAGGCAGCAGGCGACGTAGCGTCTGCTCCAGCATCGGGCCGTCGGCGCCGCAGGCAGAGCAGGAACCGACTTCTTCGTGATCGTTGCAGACCAGCACGCAGGTTTCGTCGGTTTCGGTGGTCAGCAAAGCTTGCAGGCCGGCATAGCACGACAGCAGGTTGTCCAGGCGCGCCCCGGCAATGAAGTCGCCATGCAGGCCGATGACCGCAGCGCTTTGGGTGTCGTAGAAGCTCAGCTCATAGTCGAGCACCACATTGGCGTTCAAGCCATGTTCGCGGGCGAGTTGATCGGTGAGCACGGCACGGAAGTCCACGCGCTCGTCACCGGCAAATTGCGCGAGGATCGGCGGCAGTTCGGTCTGGGCGTTGATCGCCCAGCCCATGTTGGCTTCACGGTTCAGGTGAATGGCCAGGTTCGGGATGATGGCGATCGGCGCCTTGAAGTCGACCAGCTGGCTCTCGACCTTGCCGTCACGGCGGAAGGTCACGCGGCCGGCCAGGGACAGGTCGCGGTCGAACCATGGCGCCAGCAGTGCGCCGCCATAGACTTCGACGCCCAGTTGCCAGAAGCCCTGACGTTGCAGTTCCGGTTGGGGTTTGACCCGCAGGCACGGGCTGTCGGTGTGCGCGCCAACCAGGCGAATGCCGCCGTGCAGGGGCGAATGACGGCCCATCTTGAACGCGACGATCGACGAGTCGTTACGGGTGACGTAGTAACGACCGTTGGCTTCGGTGGTCCATGGCTCGCGCTCGTCGAGGCGTTGATAGCCCGCCGCTTCCAGGCGCTGAACAAGGCTGGCGGTGGCATGGAATGGGGTAGGGGAGGCCTTGAGAAAATCGATCAGGCCTTGGTTCAACTCTTCGCGCATAAGTAGCTCCAGACAGCAATGGCGCAAGTTTAACGTATTGGCTCACGGCATTGCAGAGACAATGCCGTTCGACGTACGCCAGCTGCCGATTGGCGAAAAGGATGAGTCAACCGGTGATCAGCTTGCCATTGAGGAACACTTCGCGACGTTGCTTGCGGCCCACATATTCATGTTTGCTCGCGAGGTATACCTCGTTGAATTTTTCCTTCGAGATACCCGGGATCTGTCGAATGTATTCGTCCACCAGTCGGTCATAGGCAGCTTCGGTAATGAGCTTGTAGATGTCCCGGCGATAGAAGAAGCCCAGTTGAAAACCGAGGGTTTCGCTTTGATGGTTTGTCTGCCCGGCAAAGCAGTTTTCAAAGTCGATGGCTTTGAGTGGGGTCCGCGGCGTTTCCGGGATCATGATGTTGCCGGCCCAGAAATCCATGTGCGTGATGTTCTTGCGCGACAAGGAGCTCAGCAATTCGAAGGCATCGAGAATGAATGTTTCGACGCTGTCCGGGTTGCGTTTAAGCCATTGCACGCCGTCGGTATGATCGTCGAGCAGGCGCGTGATAATGAAATATTCCTGGGTCAGCCCCAGTCGGTCCTTGGTGTAACCGAGCCCTTGCAGCGGCGGCATTTGCACGCCACGGCGTTGTGCTTCGAGCGTATTGATCAACTCTTCCAGCGGCCAGTCGAATCGGCCATTACGCTGTGGTTTGCCAAAGGTGACCCGCACTTTTGCCTTCAAGGTATCCAGCGGCTGGACCTTGGCAAACAGTGGCGTATCGCCGGAGGCCAGCGGCGCACTCGCACGGGTGAGCTTGTGGGCACGTCGTTTGTGTATGAGCTGTTCAAGCGCCTGTTGTGCTTCGGTTGAAGGCTGCTCGCTAAGGTGCAGCGTGGTGTTGAACAGGCAGAAGGTGAACGGATAGTCGTCTTGGAATGTCTTGTTGCTGAGCACGAGGGCTTCCTGCCTGATATCAAAGTGCCGTTATTTTACGTTTCATTACAAATTCATGACAATATTTTCACGCCGTTTTCACGTCGATTTGTAACAAGAAACAAAAAAAACGCCCTTCAATGGAAGGGCGTTCTTTGGTTCGGCGGTTGCTTAAAAAGGAGCAGGACACTCGAAGCGCAAGCGTTCGCCGCTTTGCGGGTGAGTGAAGCTCAGCATGCTCGCGTGCAAACATAGTCGTGGCCAGGCGGCCAGTGCTTGCTCGTGGGCATACAGCCCGTCACCCAGCAGTGGGTGGCCGATGGAAAGCATGTGCACGCGCAACTGATGGGAGCGGCCGGTGATCGGCGTCAATTCGACACGACACCAGTCGCCACAACGCTCCAATACCCGCCAAAAGGTCAGGGCATGTTTGCCGAATTCATGGTCCACCACATGGCGTGGCTTGGTCGGCGGGTCGTAGCGCAAGGGCAGATCGATGCTGCCACTGTCCAGTTCCGGTTGTCCCCAGCACAGGGCGGTGTAGGCCTTTTCGGTTTCGCGGTCGTGAAATTGCCGAGACAGCTCGCGATGCGTGTCCGGATCACGGGCCAACAGAATAATGCCGGAGGTTTCCCAGTCCAGACGATGGACGATTCGCGCTTCCGGGTAGCCGTTTTCTTGCAGGCGGGTAATCAGGCAGTCCTTGTTGTCATCGGCCCGGCCAGGGACAGAGAGCAGCAGGGTCGGTTTGTTCACCACCAGTACGGCGGCGTCCTGATGGATGATGTGGATGTTGGACAGCGGCATTAAAACAGCCTCGAAACAAACGCCAACGGCGGCTTAGAACCTTCATTGTCCCCTGTAGGAGCTGCCGTAGGCTGCGATCTTTTGATTCTGCTTTTAAAACAAAATCAAAAGATCACAGCCTGCGGCAGCTCCTACAGGGGCTCAACGATTCTGAGCCGCCGTGGCTCCTGTCTGATCGACTAGCGGTCAGGCAGGGTGATATTGAGTTCCAGAATCGAGCAGCTGCCCTGGTTTTCCAGAGCGACGTGCACGTCATCGGACCCGATATTGACGTACTTGCGGATGACCTCGACCAATTCCTTCTGCAAGGCTGGCAGGTAGTCCGGTGTACTGCGTTGGCCGCGTTCGTGCGCCACGATGATCTGCAGACGCTCTTTCGCTACCGACGCGGTGCTGACCTTTTTGCTGGCACGAAAGAAGTCAAAAAGATTCATTATCTACCTCCAAACAGGCGCTCGAAGAATCCCTTCTTCGTTACATCGAGAAAACGATGCTCCACGGTTTTGCCCAGCAGACGATCGACCGCATCGCTGTATGCCTGACCGGCATCGCTCTGGTCGTCGAGAATGACCGGCACGCCCGAGTTGGAAGCTTTGAGTACCGCTTGGGATTCCGGAATGACACCCAGCAGGGCGACCGCCAGAATCTCTTTGACGTCTTCGACGCCGAGCATCTCGCCGTCACTGACTCGTTGCGGGTTGTAGCGGGTCAGCAGCAGGTGTTCCTTGATCGCCTCTTCGCCCTTTTCCGCGCGGCGGGACTTGCTGGCCAGCAGGCCCAGCATGCGGTCCGAGTCACGAACCGAGGACACTTCCGGGTTGGTCACGATAATCGCTTCGTCGGCGAAGTACATGGCCAGGTGGGCGCCTTTTTCGATGCCGGCTGGAGAGTCGCAGACCACGTATTCGAAGTCTTCTTTCAGCGCCATCAACACTTTTTCCACGCCTTCCACGGTCAGCGCGTCTTTGTCGCGGGTCTGACTGGCGGCCAGTACGTAAAGGTTTTCCAGGCGTTTGTCTTTGATCAGGGCTTGTTGCAGGTTAGCTTCGCCGTTTACCACGTTGACGAAGTCATACACCACGCGGCGCTCGCAACCCATGATCAGGTCGAGGTTACGCAAACCGACGTCGAAGTCGACGATAACTGTTTTGTGACCGCGCAGTGCGAGGCCGGTACCGATAGCAGCACTGGTGGTGGTCTTACCCACACCACCCTTGCCGGATGTAACCACGAGAATCTTGGCCAAGGTGTTTCACCCCTAAGGAAAAAGGACATTTAGCCCCTGAAAAACATCTCTAGAAAAACTACTGCAGTCGGACAGCCTTGGCTGGAATTCGGTCCAGAACGGCGCTTACCTCGGGTAAACACTGCCTATGGCCTTTTTCCTACTTCGTTTGAGCCGTTTTCGCTACGTTTTAGAGATGTTTGGAAAATGCGGCAGTATCCGTTAAAGCCGAATGATGTTCAACACATCGCCCGACAGGCTGACCTGTACGCCCGCGCCCCACAAAGGGTCGCGACGCAGATCCTCCGAAACTTTGTAGTGGCCTGCGATGGAGACCAGTTCAGCGCTCATTTGCTGACAGAAAATCCTGGCTTTCGTGTCGCCTTTGACGCCGGCCAACACTCGACCACGCATCGGGCCGTATACATGGATGTTCCCGTCGGCGAGAAGTTCCGCCCCCGGGCTGACCGACGAGATCACCACCAGATCGCAGCCCTGGGCATAAATCTGCTGGCCACCACGTACGGGCGAGGTGATGATCTTCGTTGGCTTGATAGTCGGCTCCGGCGGTTTTTCCGGTTTTTTCTTGACTTGGCCTTCGAGCGGGTCAAGCGCACGTTCCCGGGCGCCGGACGGTGGCAGCACCGGCAGGTCGACCGCGATGGCCGCGGCGATGTCTTCGATGCGGCTTGCACGGATTGCCAGGGTGCGCAGGCCATGCTGGCGGCAGACGCGCATCAGGCCCGGCAGATCGACTGCTCCTTCGCTGGCAGGGAGTTTGTCCAGGGCCAGCACCAATGGCGCGTTACTAAAGAAGTTAGGCGCCTGGGCAACCTTGGCGGCCAGTTGACGATCGAGGTTCTCGAGGTCGTTACGGGCCAGTTCCAGCACCGTAATGGCGAGCATGCTGCCCTTCAGCTGGAACACGGGATCTTTGTCTAGCGGTTCGGTTTGGCTCATGGTCGGCATACAACGACTTGTCACTAAAAGTGCCGAGACTTATAACGAGAACGCCCGCGAGCCGCAAGCCGGGTCGAACGATGTAGAATGCGCGGCCATTGTCTTTCCGGAACCTTTAATGGATCGCCCGCGTTTTCGAACAGCATTTCTTTCTCCGCGTTTCTGGCCGCTGTGGTGTGGCTTGGGGCTGTTGTGGCTGATTGTCCAGTTGCCGTATCCGGCGTTGCTGTCGATCGGTCGCGCCCTGGGTGCATTGATGTATCGAGTAGCGGGCGACAGACGGCGCATTGCCAAGCGCAATCTCGAACTGTGTTTCCCTGAAAAAACCGCTGCCGAACGCAAGCGCCTGCTCAAGGAAAACTTCGCCTCAACGGGCATCGCGTTTTTCGAAATGGCCATGAGCTGGTGGTGGTCGCGCGAGCGTCTGGCGAAGCTGGCTCACGTCGAAGGGCTGGAGCATTTGAAAAAAGCCCAGCGCGAAGGCAAAGGCGTGATCCTGATGGCCGTTCATTTCACCACGCTGGAAATCGGCGCGGCGTTGCTCGGCCAGCAGCACACCATTGATGGCATGTACCGCGAACACAAAAATCCGTTGTTCGACTACGTCCAGCGCCTGGGGCGCGAGCGGCACAACGTCGATTCGCTGGCGGTGGAGCGCGACGACGTGCGCGGCATGCTCAAATTGCTGCGCGCAGGCCGGGCAATCTGGTACGCACCGGATCAGGACTATGGCGCCAAGCAAAGTATCTTCGTGCCGCTGTTCGGGATTCAGGCCGCCACCGTCACCGCCACCAGCAAGTTTGCGCGGTTGGGCAAGGCGCTGGTGGTGCCGTTCACTCAGGAACGTCTGGCGGATGGCAGCGGTTATCGATTGGTGATTCATGCACCGCTCGAAGGTTTCCCCGGCGAAACCGAAGAAGCCGATTGCCTGCGGATCAACCAATGGATCGAAGGCGTCCTGCGCGAATGTCCGCAGCAATACCTTTGGGCTCATCGCCGCTTCAAGAGCCGTCCGCCGGGTGAGCCGAAGCTGTACGCAAAACGCGCTTGAACCACCGTCCTTATAAGCACCATGGAGTGTTGCGATGAGTCCTGCTGAACCGGTTACAGGGTTGATTCTTTCCGGCGGCGGGGCCCGGGCGGCCTATCAGGTGGGTGTGCTGGCGGCAATTGCCGAGCTGTTACCGGTGGGTGCGAGCAATCCGTTTCCGGTGATCGTCGGCACCTCGGCCGGGGCGATCAACGCGGTCAGCCTCGCCAGTGGGGCGATGGATTTTCGTGGTGCGATTCAACGTCTGACAGCCTTCTGGCAGGGCTTTCGCAGTCATCTGGTGCTGCGCAGCGACTGGCCGGGCGTGATCCACCAGGCCAGCCGTTTTGTCAGCCACAGTTTGCTCGGGATTGGCGCTCAGGTGCCTGTGGCTTTGCTCAACAGTTCGCCGCTGCGCGGATTGCTCGACGACAAACTGCAGATGAGCGGGATTGCCGAGGCCATTGCACAGAAGCAGTTGCAGGCGGTTGCGGTGACCGTGTTCGGCTACGAGTCCGGTCAGGCGGTGACCTTTTATCAGGGCGGCGGCACCATCAATGCCTGGTTGCGCCATCGGCGAATCGGCGTCCCCACGCAATTGACCGTCGACCACTTGCTGGCCAGCTCCGCCATTCCGCTGCTGTTCGCGCCAGTGAAAATCGGTGAAGAGTATTTCGGCGACGGCGCGGTACGTCAGTCGGCACCGATCAGCCCGGCGTTGCACCTGGGCGCCAGCCGAGTGCTGGTAGTGGGCGTCAGCGGCAACCCCCGCGGCCTCGACCCGGAACAACCGCTACAACGCGCCTACACCGGCCAGCAGCCGAGCCTGGCACAGATCGGTGGGCACATGCTCAACAGCACGTTCATTGACAGCCTGGAAAGCGACATCGAGTTGCTGCAGCGGCTCAATCAGTTCAGTCATCTGCTGCCGGACGGCACGCAGACGCGCGCGCTGGGTGTGGCGCCGGTAGATGTGCTGGTGATTTCGCCGAGTCAGCCAATCGATGAGATTGCGGCGCGGCATCGGCAGGAGTTGCCGGCGGCGCTGCGTTTGTTTCTACGCGGGCCGGGGGCGACCAAGACGAGCGGGGCGGGGGTGCTGAGTTATCTGCTGTTCGAGGCGGGGTATTGCAGCGAATTGATTGATTTGGGGCGGCGGGATGCGTTGGCCAAGCGCGGGGAGTTGTGCCGGTTTCTCGGGTTGGGGGAGCCTGTGGTTTCGGCTTGAGATCGGCGGCGCGACCATCGCGAGCAAGCTCGCTCCCACATTCGATCTCCTGTGAACACATTATTTGTGATCACCACTGATCAACTGTGGGAGCGAGCTTGCTCGCGATGGCGTCATTGCAGACGCCGCTGAATCAGAAGTGGAGCTTCACCAGGAAGCTCGTGGTGCTCTGATCGGTCTTGAAGACCTGGCTGTCTTTGATTCCGTACTTGTCCGACCAGTAGTCGTATTCCACACCCACATACAACTGCTTCTCACCGAAATTCAGCGCCTTGCCCAAGTCGTATTTGACCTGTGGATTGAAGTGCAGGTTGGCGTGGTATTCGCCTTTTTTGTTGACGTCGTTGTCGACCACCCAGTCCATGAAACCGTCGATCAGGATGTTCGAATCGCCCACCGGGATGGTGTAGGACCAGACCGGAGTGACCTGCCAGATATTGTCACCTGGGCGGTCGCCTTCGGTATGACGGTTGTAGAAGTTCAGCTGGAAGTAGTCGAAGCCCGGGATCGCCAGGTCGAAACCGGGACCGATCAGGTAGGACTCGGTGTCGTCTTCACCGAACTCGTAAGTCATGGCCAGCAACACGTCTTTGATCGGGCCGAACTCGAGTTTCTGATCGAAGATCTTGCCGAACGAAAGGCGCGGGCTGATTTCACCGTAGTAAGTGTTCTCACCGGCGAAGGAATCTTCCTTGCCGTTGTAGAAGATCTTGTCGACGAACACGAAGTTGTCGCCGTATTTCCAGCCATCGGCGTGTTCGAAGGTCACCGTCTGCTGAATGCGCGGGTTGACCTGGAAGTCCTTGCCATACAGGTAGGTCAGGCTGTTGTTCTGCCAATGCAGCAAGTCGCCGGCCATGGCCTGGCCCCCAGCCAGCAACGATCCCGCCAGCATCAGGCTAGTGCACGTACGTTTCATTCGGTTGCTCCCAAAAAGTAGGTGGTTCCACGTTATTTTTCTAAGGTCGGCGCTCTGGTGTGGCGCCTTTTTCTTTAGCTGTAAAAAATCATCCAATCGGTCAGCTTCAGTGCTGTTAGCAAGAGCTGAGCCAAGGCTTTTGAAAAGCCAAAAAACTCCCGTTCGGCGGCTCAAGAGCAGTCGATTGAGAGTGGTTTTGGAGTGCCTTGGTACCGTCCAGTGCCGGGATAAGTTGGCTTTATGGTCAGGAATTAAATCCGGGCTTTTTTTTAGACCAAATTCGGGCGGCCGCGGAGAATACTGACTCCTTGGCCAGGTCTCAAGTGCCCCGCAACAGCGCACCGATGACAGGTTTGGAGCACGGTTGCGGATCATCTAGAAATGCACCTTCACCAGCAGGCTGGTGGTGTTCTCATTAGTGTCGAGTTTGGCGTTGTTTTCGATGCCGTATTTGTCTTTCCAGTAGCTGTATTCGACGCCGACGTACACCTGTTTCTCCCGCCAGCCCAAGGCCTTCCCCAGGTCATATTTGATCTGCGGGTTCAAGTGCAGGTTGGCGTGGTAGGTGCCCTGTGAGTTCTGGTCGTTATCCACGACCCAGTCGATGTAGCCGTCGATCAACAGGTTCGAGTTGCCCAATGGCAGGGTGTAGGACCAGGCCGGCGTGATCTGCCAGACATCGTCGCCGGGACGCGAGCCTTCGGTCTGGCGATAGTAGAAGTTCAAGGTGAAAAAATTGAAGCCCGGTACCGCGAGGTCGAAACCGGGGCCGATCAGATAGGCCTCGGTGTCGTCTTCGCCATTCTCGTAGGTCATGGCCAGCAACACGTCCTTGATCGGGCCGAATTCGAAACGGCGGTCGAGGATTTTTCCGAAAGACAGGCGCGGACTGAACTCGCCGTAATAGGCGTGAACGCCTTTGTTCCGGTCTTTCTCGCCGTTGTAGTACGTGCTGTCGACGAACAGGAAGTTGTCGCCGTACTTCCAGCGGTCGGCGTGCTCAAAGGTTATCGTCTGCTGGATCGACGGGTTGACCGCGAAATCCTTGCCATACAGATAGCTCAGGCTGTTGGTCTGCCACAGCAGCAAATCGCCGGCCATGGCCTGGCTGGCGGCCAGGAGAGCACCGCCCAACAGCAGGGTTGTCTGTGTCCGAATCATCTGTTGCTCCCTCTTGTTTTTATTGTTTGAGGCGCAGGAGTTTCCACTGTGGGAGCAAGCCTGCTCCCACAAGGTTTTTGGTGTTGGTGGGTCAGTGCGGGTGAGCGTGGCAGTCGTTGATGGCCGCGCGTTCAGCGCCGCCGAGGATGTTGAACAGTAGGTTCAGCGACAGCGCACTGAGCGTGGCCATGGCGATACCGCTGTGAGTGATCGGACTCATCCACATCGGAAGGTGGGCGAAGAACTCCGGACGGACCACCGGGATCAGCCCCATGCCGATGCTCACCGCCACCAGCAACTGGTTGCGACGGTCACCGATGTCGGCTTCCTGAAGAATCTTGATGCCGGTGGCGGCGACCATGCCGAACATCGCAATCGCTGCGCCACCCAGTACGGCGGGCGGAATCGATGCCACCAGAAACGCCGCTTTCGGCAACAAACTCAACACCACCAGCAAACCGCCGGCGACGATGGTCACCGAGCGGCAACGCACGCCGGTCATCTGCACGAGGCCAATGTTCTGCGCGAAAGAAGAGTGGGTGAAGGTGTTGAAGAAGCCGGCGAAGAACGAGGCGCCGGCATCACACAACAAGCCGCGACGGAGCATTCGTGGGCAGACGTCCTGGCCGGTGATTTTACCCAGCGCCAGGAACATCCCGGTGGACTCGACAAAGATGATCACCACCACCAGGCACATGGAAAGGATCGGTGCGAGTTCGAACTTCGGCATGCCGAAATGCAGCGGGGTCACGAATTGCAGCCAAGGCGCCTGAGCCATGCCGCTCAAGTCGACCATGCCGATCAGGCCGCAGAGTACGTAACCCAGGCACATGCCGATAAGCACGGAAATGTTGACCCAGAAACCGCGCATGAAGCGATGGACCAGCAGAATGGTTGCCAGCACCAGTGCGGCGATGGCCAGGTAAATCGGTGAGCCGAATTGCTCGGCGCCCGCACCGCCGCCGGCCCAGTTGACGGCCACGGGGAACAGCGACAAACCGATCGAGGTGATGACTGTGCCGGTCACCAGAGGCGGGAAGAAGCGTACGACTTTGGACATGAATGGCGCGATGATCATGCCGAAGAATCCGGCGGCGATGGTCGCGCCGAAGATCCCTTGCAGACCGATGCCCGGCATGCCGGCCATGGCGACCATGCTGCCGACAGCGGCGAAACTGGCGCCCATCATCACCGGCATACGGATACCCATGGGGCCGATGCCCAGCGACTGCACGATGGTAGCGATCCCGGCCACCAGCAGGTCGGCGTTGATCAGGAAGGCGATTTCTTCACGACTCAGGCCAGCGGCCTGTCCGATGATCAGCGGCACCGCGATGGCTCCGCCGTACATCAGCAAAACGTGTTGCAGACCGACCAGGATCAATTGCAAAAGGGGTAAACGCTGAATGGCGGGTGCGTCGGGGATGCGCGCTTTGGATAGCTCGGACATGCAACACCTCGGATCTTTTTTATTCTTGTGATTTTGTGCATCAGGTTGACCGCAGTGCGGCCATTCGCGGGCAAGCACCGCTCCTACAGGTCAGCGTGGACCCTGTAGGAGCGAGACTTGCCCGCGAAGCTTTTCAACGGTTAATTGGTGGGAGCTCCCTGAACAATCCACGCACCGATCAGGTCACGTTCCTGCTGGGTCATCTGGGTGATGTTGCCCAGTGGCATGATCTGGCTGGTGACGGCTTGCGCCTGGATGCGCGCCGCGTTCTGGCGGATCTGCTCGGGGGTGTCGAACATCACGCCGGCCGGTGCGGCACTGAACAGCGGGCTGGTCGGTTTGGCCGAATGGCAGACCGTGCAGCGTTCCTGGATCACGTCGTGAACCTTGTCGAAACCGGGGCCGGCGTTGGACGCCTGAGCCGGTGCAGCGGCAGGTGCAGCAGGTTTCGCCGCTTGAGGTTTGGCACCACCACCGAGGGCAGTCTCCGGCAACGGTTGGTACTCGATGGTGCCGGGCGCCTTGGCCACTTCAGGAGCGCTCGGCATCTGCGCCGGGCCAGTCACGTAAGCCAGGCAGATCATGCCCACTGCCGCAGCGGGCAGGGTCCAGGCAAATTTGTGGCTGTCATGACGGGTGTTGAAGTAGTGACGCACCAACACCGCCAACACCGCGATCCCGGCCAGGATCAGCCAGTTGTATTGGCTGCCGTAGGTGCTCGGGAAGTGGTTGCTGATCATGATGAACAGCACTGGCAAGGTGAAGTAGTTGTTGTGACGCGAACGCAGCAAGCCTTTGGCCGGCAGCGCCGGATCCGGCGTGCGGTTCTCGGCAATCGCGGCAACCAGTGCGCGTTGCGCCGGCATGATGATGCGGAACACGTTGCCGACCATGATGGTGCCGATGATCGCGCCGACGTGCAGGTACGCACCACGACCGCTGAACACTTTGCTGAAGCCGTAAGCGGCGCCAATGATCAGCACGAACAGGATGAAGCCGAGCAGGGCAGGGCGTTTGCCCAGGGCCGAGTCGCAGAGGAAGGAGTAGACGAACCAGCCGACGAACAACGAAGCGATGCCCAGTGCGACCCCTTCAGGGCCGGTCAGGCTGCTGCCCGGTGCCAGCAGGTACAGCGTCGGGTTGGAGTAGAACACCACGCACAGCAGCGCGATCCCCGACAGCCAGGTGAAATAGGCTTCCCATTTGAACCAGTGCAGGTTGTCCGGCATGGTCGGTGGGGCCAGTTTGTATTTTTCCAGGTGATAGATACCGCCGCCGTGGATCGCCCACAAATCGCCCGCCAAGCCACTTTTCGGGTTGACCCGATTGAGGTTGTTTTCCAGCCAGACGAAATAGAACGACGCGCCGATCCAGGCCACGCCAGTAATCATGTGAACCCAGCGCACGCTCAGGTTCAGCCATTCCAACAGATGTGCTTCCACAGTCTTTACCTCTCGCCTGTCACTCTGTTGTCGAGTGATCAGACCTTCTCTTATTGGTGGGGGGCGAGGATCAAACGCTCATCCTCTTTGAAAAAATGCTCATCGCAGTTATTGCCTGTACCACTGCGATCAACCACCAGGAAGTCATCCCGCTTTTCGATCGTCAGCACCGGATGGTGCCAAACGCCGCGATGGTAATTAATGCCCTGCCTGCCGTTGGTGACGAAGGCGCGGACCAAGCCTGATACAGGTTCATCGCCAAGTGGCGCGACCACGATCAGAAAAGGGTTGCCGAGCAGCGGAATGAAAGCCTGGCTGCCCAGCGGGTGACGCTCCAGCATGCAGACGGTCAGCGGCATGTCCTGCGCGTCGGCGCGGAAGATGCTGATGATCGCGTTGTCCTCTGGCGTGGCGGTTTGCACCGTCGCCAGTTTATGGAAGCGCATGGTCGAACCGTTGTTGATCATGAAGTGATCGCTGCCGTCGGTTTCGATCACGTCACCGAAAGGGGCGAAGGCTTCTTTGGTCAGCGGTTCAATCGTCAATGTGCGCATGCTGGTCTTCTTACCTTGAATTCGTTGTTGTCTGTTCTGACGCTATCGCGAGCAAGCTCGCTCCCACAGGGAAACGCGGTCAAATGTGGGAGCGAGCTTGCTCGCGATTGGGTTCAGCGCTTATTTAGCGACCTTGCCCAATACCCGCAGGCGGCTAACACCACCATCCGGGAACACGTTCAGGCGGATGTGGGTGATCGGGCCCAGTGCCTTGATCTGCTCGGCGAAGGTGTGTTCGGCGTGCATTTCCAGTTTCTGCGCCGGCAGCAATTCGCGCCAGAACAGCGATTGGGTTTCGATCTGGCTGTCGGTGCCGCCCTTCACGAACGCGCCCTGGATCGAGCACGTGTCCGGGTAGTTGCCCTTGAAGTGCAGGGTGTCGACGATGACTTTCTCGATTTCGCCGGCATGACCCAGCGCGACAATGACCCAGTCATTGCCTGGCGTGCGACGACGTGCGGTTTCCCAGCCGTCGCCCATGTTGATGCCACGGCCTGGGTTGAGGATGTTGCTCATGCGACCGAAGTGTTCGTCGGAGCAGGCGAGGGCGCGGCCACCGTTCAGGGCTGCTGCCAGGTCAACTTGCTCGTTGTCGCCCACAGCGGACCAGTCGCGGAACGGAATACCGTAAACACGCAGACGGGCCACGCCACCATCCGGGTAGATGTTGAAGCGCAGGTGGCTGAACGCCTGGTCGTTGTTGATTTCGTGGTAGTGGTGGCTGTTGCCTTGCAGCTCGACGGCGGACAGCACTTCAGTCCACTGAGTGTTTTCGTCCGGCTCGCCCGAGGCCAGGAAGCAGGCTTCCAGGGAGGCCGACGGCGGGAAGTTGCCGGTGAAGAATGAAGTGTCGATGTCCACGCCTTTGATCGAACCCGGTACGCCCAGGCGGATCACCGCGCTGTCGTAGCCTTCGAAGCGCTTGCGGCGCGACTCCCAGCCGTCCATCCACTTGCCGTTGTCATCGAACACGCCCTCCTTCCACACAGCCGGGGTCGGCTGGAACAGGCGGTTGGCATCAGCGAACCAGTCATCGGTGACCGAGATGATTTTGGTGCCCAGGCGGGCGTCGGCCAGGTTGACGAACTTCTCGAAAGGTACGGCGTAAGCTTTCATTCTTCTTGTCTGCCTTTAATTAGTTGGCTTGGGATGATGCTTGCAGTGCCCTTGGTTCTCGCGTTTTAAACGCCCGGGCTTTTCACAAGGGCTGCTCGCTATAGGGTCAGTAATCGGAACAGGGCGATCTTGTTGATCTCCGCCAGCGCGCACTTGAACTCGGTGTCTTCCGGGTTGTGAATGCGCGTTTCGAACGCTGCGAGGATCTGATGCCGGTCGCTGCCTTTTACCGCCATGATGAAGGGAAACTTGAACTTGGCTTTGTAGGCGTCGTTCAGCTCGGTGAAGCGCTGGAACTCTTCGGCCGTGCATTGGTGAATACCCGCGCCAGACTGTTCTTCAGTGCTGGCTGCGGTAAGCTGGCCCTGGACGGCAGCTTTGCCGGCCAGGTCCGGGTGAGCGTTGATCAGTGCCAATTGGCTTTCGTGATCGGCGCTCAACAGGATGTCGCTCATGCGCTGGTGCAGGGTTTCGATCTCGTCGATCGAAGCGTCCTGGCCCAGGTCGAAGGCCTTTTCGGCCACCCATGGCGAATGTTCGTAGATGTCGGCGAAGGTAGTGACAAACGCGTCGCGGCTCAGGGTCGAGGGCTTCAGGGTTTGGAAGTGGCTCATTTCGCGGCCCCTTGGTACGGGTGGGTTTCGTGCCAGTGGCGAGCGATGTCGACGCGACGGCTGAACCACACCTGTTCATGACTTTTAGCGTATTCGATAAAGCGCTTGAGCGAGGCCAGACGCGCCGGACGGCCAATCAGACGGCAGTGCAGGCCGATCGACAACATCTTCGGTGCTTCGGCGCCTTCGGCATACAGCACGTCGAATGCGTCTTTGAGGTATTCAAAGAAATCGTCGCCCTTGTTGAAACCCTGGGCCTGGGTGAAGCGCATGTCGTTGGTGTCCAGCGTGTACGGAATCACCAGGTGCGGCTTGCCGGTCGGGTTGTTCGGTTCCCAGTAGGGCAGGTCGTCGTCGTAGGTGTCGCAGTCGTAGAGGAAACCGCCTTCTTCCATCACCAGTCGGCGAGTGTTCGGGCCGGTGCGGCCGGTGTACCAGCCCAGTGGGCGCTCACCGGTGATTTCGGTGAGGACGCGGATCGCTTCGAGCATGTGCTCGCGTTCCTGCGCTTCGTCCATGTACTGGTAGTCGATCCAGCGATAGCCGTGGCTGCAGATCTCGTGGCCGGCATCGACCATCGCGCGGATCACGTCCGGGTGACGTTGGGCGGCCATGGCCACGGCGAAGACGGTCAGAGGAATGTCGAACTCCTTGAACAGTTTCAGAATCCGCCAGACGCCGGCACGGCTGCCATACTCGTAAAGGGATTCCATGCTCATGTTGCGCGCGCCTTGCAGCGGCTGCGCCGAGACCATTTCCGAAAGGAAGGCTTCGGATTCTTTATCGCCGTGCAGGATATTGCGCTCGCCGCCTTCTTCGTAATTGAGCACGAAGGACAAGGCGATGCGGGCATTGCCCGGCCAGTGTGGGTGAGGAGGGTTACTGCCGTAACCGATCAGGTCGCGTGGGTAGTCAGCGCTCACTGCAGTCTTCCTTCTTATTCGTGGTAACAGTTTGTGTGGCGGCCTGCAGTGTGATGACAGGCTGGCGTCACAGCGATGGGCTGATTGTATACAACTTTACATACACTTTGTAAGCCTGTTTTTTTGCATTTTTCACTGACTGTCATCTTCACATGTTATTGCAAGAAACCTGCCTGATTGGTCAGCTAATGGATGGAAGGTCCTTTGATCCTATGGCTCGGTGGCAGATTCGGCGGGAATCCCTGAATGACGGGTCTAGTGGTAAATATGTTGTTTTTATTGTGTACAATTTTTTTGAAAAGTGTCTTAATCAGTCGCTCGCCGCAGCGTTTCGTGCTCCGAATCGGTGCGGTCTCCTTTTCAACTGACTTCGGGAGGCGCGAGGTCTGACTGCTCCACGCAGGCAGGCGCGCAGAATCAATGGGACGTTTGACTACTCACGTTTTAGACGCTGCACATGGTTGCCCGGGCAGCTCGATCAAGGTCGAGTTGTATCGCGTTGAAGGTTCTCAGCTGGAACTGGTGGCCACAGCAGTCACTAACAGCGACGGCCGGGTCGATGCACCGCTGCTGCAAGGCGATGACTACCGTTCCGGGGTCTATCAGGTTCAGTTTCATGCGGGCGATTACTACCGCGCCCGTGGCGTTCAGCTGCCAGAGCCCGCGTTCCTGGATGTGGTGGTGCTGCGTTTTGGCATCTCTGCGGAACAGGATCACTACCATGTGCCATTGCTGATTTCGCCGTACAGCTATTCGACCTACAGAGGAAGCTAGGACTTTCCCCCCAAAAATCCTGCGCATATAGCTTCTTTGGTCTTTCGCCCGCTCACACTGCGGGCTTTTTTTTGCCTGTAGATAAGGCAAAAGATCGCAGCCTTCGGCAGCTCCTACATTGGAATGCGTTTCCCTGTAGGAGCTGCCGAAGGCTGCGATCTTTTGATCTTGCTGTTATCGGCTCAACAGAGACGCAGCGCCGGCACCACTGAACAATCCCGCACTCACCCGGTTAAACCAGCTCTGACCCTTGCCGCTGCGCAGATACCGCGCTGCACCATGGGCACCCAGCCCATACGCCAACTTGCACAGCAAATCCAGCACGGTCCAGGTCGCAATCATCACCAGCAACTGCGGCAGGAACGGCTGCTCGGCACTGAGGAACTGCGGGAGGAAAGCGGCGAAGAACAGAATGTCTTTCGGGTTGCTGGCGCCCAACATAAACGCGCGCCCGAACAGTGCGCGAAAGCGTGGCCCTGGCGCAGCCTGGGGCACTTCAGCGCCGTGGGAGGGCAGGCGCGATTGCTGCCAGCTCTGCCAGGCCAGGTAGAACAGGTACAGCGCCCCGACGATCTTCAGGGCGCTGAACAACTGTTCCGATGCCAGCAGCAAGGCTCCCAATCCCAGCGCCGACGCACTGAGCAAGCAGATCGACGCAATCACGCCACCCAGAAACGCCGGGTAAGAACGACGCAAACCGTAATTCAGACTGTTGCTTATCATCAGCAAAGACAATGGCCCCGGGATCAGGATCACCACCAGCGCAGCGCCGCTGAACAGCAGCCAGGTTTCCAGACTCATCACTTTCCTCCATTTGCACAAAAGCCCCACCCGACGGGGTGAGGCTGTTTTGAAACACTGTTTTGAAACGTAGACGGCTTACAAGAAAACGAACTTCGCAATGAAGATCGCGCAGAGCACCCACAGACTGATGGAAATTTCCTTGTGCTTACCAGTACAGGCTTTCATTACCACGTAAGTGATAAAGCCCAGCGCAATACCGTCGGCGACCGAGAAGGTCAGGGGCATCATGATCGCGGTGACGATCGCCGGAATGCTGTCGGTCGCTTCGTCCCATTCGATGTGAGCCATGCCGCCCATCATCAGCATCGCCACATAAATCAGTGCACCGGCGGTTGCATACGCGGGAATCATGCCAGCCAGTGGTGCAAAAAACATGGCGGCAATAAATAGCACACCTACGGTCACGGCAGTAAGACCAGTCCGACCACCCGCGGCTACGCCAGCGGCACTTTCCACGTAACTGGTAACCGGCGGAACACCGACCACCGCACCGAACACGCTGGATGCACTGTCGGCTTTGAGGGCGCGGGAAAGGTTTTCGATCTTGCCGTCAGCGTTCACCAAACCAGCGCGCTGAGCGACGCCCATCAAGGTGCCGGCGGTGTCGAACATGTGCACGAAAAGGAAGGCCAGCACCACGCTGATCATGCTGATGTTGAACACGCCGGCGACATCCATGGCCATCCAGGTCGGAGCCAGGCTCGGCGGGGCCGACATGATCCCTCCGTAATTCACCAGGCCCAGGCCCCAACCGGCCAGGGTCACAGTGATGATGCTGATGAGGATCGCACCGAACACTTTGTGGTAACTGAGCACGGCGATCATTAGGAAGCAGATGGCTGCCAGCAGTGGGCCAGGTTCGCGCAGGGAGCCGAGCTTGATCAGGGTAGCCGGGCTGTCGACCACGATGCCCGCGGTTTTCAAGCCGATCAGCCCCAAAAACAGGCCCACACCGGCGCCCATGGCAAAGCGCAAGCTCACCGGGATGCTATTGAGCAGCCATTCGCGGATCCGGGAAAAAGTCAGGAACATGAACAACACACCGGAAACAAACACCGCGCCAAGGGCGGTTTCCCAGTTGTAGCCCATGGTGCCGACCACGGTGTAAGTGAAGAAGGCGTTGAGGCCCATGCCCGGCGCCAGGCCGACCGGCCAGTTGGCGTAAAGGCCCATCAACAGGCAACCCAGCGCGGCAGCGATGCAGGTGGCGACAAACGCGGCGCCGTGATCGATGCCGGCGTCAGCCATGATGTTCGGGTTGACGAAGATGATGTAAGCCATCGTGATGAAGGTTGTCAGACCGGCAATCAACTCGGTCTTCACCGTGGTGCCATGCAAGCTGAGTTTGAAGAGGCGTTCCAGCCAGCCATTGCGTAATGGCGGCGAGAGGTCCAGCGTCGGGGCTTCGGATTTGCGGCTTTCCACAGCGAGTACTCCTCAAGAGTTTTATTTTTATTTCCAGGGCCGGACCCATGAGGGTGGCAGCGGCCCTTTGAGGCACTTGCGAATTTGTTGACCGCTTGGTCAGGAACTCGCACGAAGTGGATTATGCTTTTGTATACAAATAAAGCAAATAATGTTTTTGATTTTGTAGACGAAAAGTTTGTTGATCGGGATATATCGGCTATAGACGATCAGTCTGCGAGGACTTGGGTTTTTCCTAAAGCCAGATTCACCGCCAGCCACCCATTCACCGCCGTCTCCCCAGCCTCGGCAAACACCCGCTCCAGCAATTTCACCTGCTCACGCCGCAACGACTGCTCAAACCGAGCACCATCGTCGGTCAGCTCCAGCAACCGCTTACGCTTGTCGGTCTCGGACGCGACACTGTTTACCAGATGCACCTCCACCAACTGACGCAGCGGAATGTTCAGCGCCTGCTTCGTCACCCCGAGCAATGCCAGCAGTTCCTTGACACTCAAGTTCGGGTAGCGCGCGATGAAAAACACAATGCGTTGATGCACCCGGCTCAAGCCACGACGCTCGAGCATTTCGTCGGCTTTCGCGGTGAACGCCTGATAACCGAAGAAAAACGCTTCCATCGCCTGTTGCTGAGTCGCGGGGTTTTTAAGGTCAAGCATATTGACGTATCCGTTCGGTCTGTCGTAATTTCGGTCAACCAGTTTGACTCATTTTATTCAGGCCTCGCTACCGGTGACCCCATGGCATTTTCCGAACGTATCTCGCGCCTTAAAAGTTCTTTGATCCGTGAAATCCTCGCCGCCGCCCAGCGCCCGGAAGTGATGTCGTTCGCTGGCGGCTTGCCGGCCGAAGCCATGCTGCCGAAAGTCGAGTGGGCCGGCATGCCGCTGTCGACGGGCCAATACGGCATGAGCGAAGGTGAGCCTGCGCTGCGTGAAGCGCTGGCAGCAGAGTCACGGGCGTTGGGCGTACCCTGCGAGGCGAGTCAGGTGTTGGTGGTCAGCGGGTCCCAGCAAACCCTCGATCTGGCGGCCAAGCTGTACATCGACAAAGGCACCGAGATTTTGCTCGAAGCGCCGACTTATCTGGCGGCGTTGCAGATTTTTCAGCTGTTCGGCGCCGAATGCATCACTGTCTCGCTGGAAGCTGATGGCCCGAACCTGGCGCAACTGCGTACTCGTCTGGAAAAACACTGTCCAGCGTTCATCTACCTGATCCCGACTTTTCAGAATCCTTCGGCCGTGCGCTACAGCGAAGCCAAGCGCGATTCCGTGGCAGCCTTGCTGGATGAGTTCGGCGTGACCTTGATCGAAGACGAGCCTTACCGCGAGCTGACTTTCGACGGTGGCAGCGCCACACCGATTGTCAGCCGCTTGAAAAAGGCCAGCTGGATCTACACCGGCACCGTGTCGAAAACCCTGTTGCCCGGGCTGCGAGTCGGCTATCTGATCGCCAGTCCGGATCTCTTTCCGCACTTGCTGAAACTCAAGCAATCGGCCGACCTGCACACCAATCGCGTGGGCCAGTGGCAAGCGCTGCAGTGGATCGGCACCGACAAATTCCAGCATCACTTGAGCGAGCTGCGGGACTTTTACCGGGTTCGTCGGGACGCGTTCCAGTCAGCCCTGGAAACGCATTTTGCGGATGTGGCGGACTGGAACGTGCCGCAGGGCGGGCTGTTTTTCTGGCTGACTCTCAAGCAGCCGCTGGACACGCGTACGTTGCTCAAGGCCGCACTGGCAGCGGATGTGGCGTTTATGCCGGGCGAGCCGTTCTTCCCCGAACCGGACAACAATCCTGGGTATTTGCGCCTGAACTTCAGCCACATCGACGCGGCACGGCTGGACGAAGGGCTCAAACGGCTGGCAGCGGTGGTGCGTCAGGCCCAGGCAGCGCAAGCAGCCTGAGGGCAGAAACAAATAAACCGGCTCTAGGGCTAATGCCGATCAGTTAAGGAACGACACAATCCGTAGCAGCTGGCGAAGCCTGCGTTCGTCTGCGCAGCAGTCGTAAAACCTGGGTTTGCGGTCTTCCTGAAACACCGCATCGTCTGATTTCACGACTGCTGCGCAGCCGAACGCAGCCTTCGGCAGCTGCTACAAGGAAGTGCGTTGCAGCTGAAATTGCTTAACTGATCGGCATTAGGCTCTAGGGCCGGTTTATTTTGGTCTGGATTTTGTGGCGCCTGGGCCGGCCTCTTCGCGAGCAAGCTCGCTCCCACAGGGGATCAGTGTTGATCACATATCTCCGTCACCCCACATACCACTGTGGGAGCGAGCTTGCTCGCGATGAGGCCATCAGCCCCAGCACAAAACCATCAGGCAGCAGCGAAACGCTTGTCCAGATAATCGATGATCACCTTGGACTCGTACATCCAGGTCGTCTGGCCATTCTCTTCGATGCGCAGGCACGGCACCTTGATCTTGCCGCCCTGTTCCAGCAGGGCCTGGCGATCCTGTTCGTTGTTCTTCGCATCGCGCAACGCCACCGGCACGTTCAAACGGCGCAGGGTACGGCGGGTTTTCACGCAGAACGGGCAGGCGTGGAACTGATACAGGGTCAGGTCCTTGGCGGCTGTTTCGACCTGAGCCTGAGCGGCGGCAGGGCGCTGCTTTTTGCCTGGGCGGGTAATGAAGTCGATGAAGATGATCAGTTGGCCAAGGCCGACACGAAGCGCTTTAACGAACACGGTATAAGCCTCACAGGGGCAAACAGAAGGCGCGCAGCTTACCTGATTTTTCACAGACGAAAAAAAACCGGCGATGAATGCCGGTTTTCTTATGCTGCGAGTTACTTGATCAGGCTGAGAAACTCGCTGCGGGTGGCCGCGTTTTCGCGGAACTCACCCAGCATCACCGAAGTGATCATCGACGAATTCTGTTTCTCCACACCGCGCATCATCATGCACATGTGCTTGGCCTCGATCACCACCGCAACGCCAAGAGCGCCGGTGACTTGCTGGACCGCATCGGCGATCTGGCGGCTGAGATTTTCCTGGATTTGCAGGCGGCGGGCGTACATATCGACGATCCGCGCGACTTTCGACAGGCCCAAAACCTTGCCGCTCGGGATGTAGGCGACATGAGCCTTGCCGATAAACGGCAGCAGGTGGTGTTCGCACAACGAGTAGAGCTCGATGTCCTTCACCAGCACCATTTCGCTGTTGTCGGAGCTGAACAAGGCACCGTTGGTGACCTCTTCCAGTGTCTGTTCATAACCGCGGCAGAGGTACTGCATGGCTTTTGCGGCACGTTTTGGCGTGTCGAGCAGGCCCTCGCGGGAGATGTCCTCGCCCAATTGGCCGAGAATCGCGGTGTAATTCTGTTCCAGTGTCACAGAGGCTGATTCCATACGGGTTTCAGAGGGGTACTGTTTCTGTCTGTACCAATTGTGTACCAATCAAGCTCTTTTCAAGCGTCCCGAGCTCACACCAGTCAGTGCTGGCGTTGATCCATCGGGCGTAGGTCAATAGCACTATCTGAACGCTATGACCGAGCTGAGTGGCAATAAACGCAGGGTTCATCCCCGACATGGGGCACATGGTAGCGTATGTGTGCCGGCAGTTGTATTGCCGGCGGGCGCGAAGCCCCAAATCGGTCATTTCGGGTTTGCGCATCCCGCTACACCCTGTCGCCAAGGTGCAGCAGTGATGCTTTCCTGAAGCCCGTATTGCTCATCAGGCCGAGCAGGTCGTATCAGGCGTGAGTGATAGACAGATCGCTGATGACGCAGACAGAACCGTCTAGCGGGTCGGTGGTGTCGGAGTAATCGATCTGGTTGTACACGCCGCCGTGAAAGGCGAGTGTTTTCGTGTCCCAGGTGTTGTCGAGGCGCATGATCGCGGAAGTGGATTTGACGCCGTTACAACTAGCCGATACAGAGACGGCGCCGCTCGAATTGGCGTGAATGTTGATCTTGAAAAGTGCACCGAGCGGCACGTTCTCCAACACGGTCGAATTAACCGGATCGTCTTGGAGGTAACTCGTTCGGAACCCCATGGTAATTTTTCCTTTGTTCCAGAACACCTTTACCGGAGGTCGTTCTGAACCTTTCACATGAATCTGGCCGATCACGACTTTCTGCAGCGAGTTGACCTTCGTCAGTCGCATTTCCTGTCGGTTCCAGTGGTCCGCTGCGCTGGAGAACAACCAGTAACCTGGTTCTTTCCACTCGCAGCGAGTTCGTTTCGTGCTCTTGCTCGAGGCTCCAAGTGTCGGCGCCGTCATCTGCAGCGAACCATCGTCAAGCATTGAGATGACGTCGGGGCATTCGATCAGTGCGCGCCAGCCGATGAGCTCAAGCGCAATCGGGTTGGTGTCGGAGATTGGAAGCGGGGTAGCGATGGTGAAGTTGCTGATGTCTACAGTCATGGTTTTTGCCTCAGTCCATTGATATCGCTTTTTGCTCTGGTGAGCCTTGCGTTTGATGCAGGCCTGCATCCCACTGCCAACTCGGTGAATGGGCAGAAGTGATGCTTGGCAGCTTCCGATCGATTTGCCGTTGGCTTGAATACAAATATGGGTTTTCCTATATTTTGTGTCAATGGGTATTCCCGTATTTTATTCCGTGCCTATATTTCAGTACAAAAAAAGCCCGCGCTTGGCGGGCTTCTCTTGGATGGGCGTCGATTTGCCGTATTGTACGTCATGGCACTGGACACTCCCGAATCACCGCAACTCAGTTCACCGCGAATACATCGCCCACCAAAAGACATGACCCAGGATCGCAATCTGCTGCTCCTGAATCTCGGCGAACGTGTAGTCCTCGTCCGGATGCTCGTCACGGTTGAAACTGCGTAGGCGGATCCCACTGGGCAGTCGGTAGACCTGTTTCACGCGGAGCTGGCCGTTGTGGTTGATCGCGTACATGTCGCCGTCGACGATGTCGCCCAGCGAGTTCTTTCCGACGTTCATGCCAACGGTAGCGCCGTCGCGCAGTACCGGGAGCATGCTGTTTCCGCTCACCACGACGCACTTGGCGTTGTTGAACTGCACGTTGTTGTGACGCAGGTCTTTCTTGAAGAAACGCAGCCTGGCGCTGTTGTTTTCTGCGATCACGAAACGGCCTGAACCGGCCGCCAGCTCAACTTCACGCAGGAAGGGGACATAAACCTCGTCGTCATCCAGGGGCGTGCTGTCGTCCCAAGGCTGGATGTCTGACATTGAAACGCTTGGAGGGATGCGATTCAACGGAACAGCCTCGGACACCCCTTTAAGCATGTCGCCGACACCTTCAGCCAGCCACATCGGTGAAACGCCACACGCTGAAGCGATCTGGGCAGCAAAGGCTGTTGCCTTCGATTTCCCGCGCTCAAGGTCGGAGATAGAGGTTTGCGTCAGGCCGGCGCGCTCGGCAAGCTCGGTCTGATTGAGCTTGGCGTGTTGGCGGGCTGCTTTGAGTCGTTCTTTAAATTCCATCTGCGGAGTATTACGGGAGCTCCCATATCATTGCAAATCGTTATGTCTATAACTTGCTATGGATATTCCCGTATTGGGTGTTATGAGTGCTATTTACAAGGCGACCGCTTTACTCGTCGCGACCTTCCATCATGGTCCGTTTGAGCATCACATAAACCGCTCCGGCGCCGCCGTGTTTCGCTTGGCACGAGGTGAAGCCGAGTACCTGCGAATGTTGACGCAGCCAGGTGTTGACGTGGCTTTTGATCATCGGTCGCTTGCCGTCCAGACGCACAGCCTTGCCGTGGGTGACGCGCACGCAGCGGATTTCGAATTTGGTCGCTTCGGCCAGAAACGCCCAGAGGGTTTCCCGAGCCTTTTCCACGTTCATGCCATGAAGGTCGAGGCTGCCTTCGAACGGGATCTGTCCGATCTTGAGCTTGCGCATCTGGCTTTCCTGAACACCGTCACGCGCCCACATCAGCTCGTCTTCCGGGCCAACATCGATGACGAACTGATCGGACAGCCCGTCAACGGTAGTGGCATCGGTGCGCACAGTGGCGGCCTGACGCAACTTGGCGATTTGCGCGCGGTCAGCTTTGGGTTTACCGGTTTCGGCGCGATCGTGTTTGATCGGCTTGACGCCTTGGATCGCGCTTTTGAACAGGGAAAAATCGTCGTCTTGCATGTCAGCCTCCGCGAAGGGCGGCCAGTTTACCCAACTCGAGGCGAATGGGGCGCGAGAAAACGCGCAACGCTCGGCTCAGTCGTGCTTTTTCATCAAATGCGGGGAGATGTTCAGCTCTTGCGACTGCCGCGAGCGGCGACGGCAGCGACGCCACAGCCACACGCCGAGATACAGCACGAACAGGCCAATCGCCAGAATCACTGCCGAACCGACCCGGTTGGTATTCAACTCGCCCAGGGCGGGTGCGTGGCCAAGCAGGCTGGCTATGCCTGCCATCGCCAGCAACACACCGCACATCGACAGCAAGGCAGCAAATGCCGCGCCGATTCGAAAACGCCAGTTGCGTTGGCCTTTGGGCCGCAAGCGGCGAGCGTCAAAACCATCGGATAACTTCATTCCGACCTTCCTCAATGGGTATCGGCCCTTCGACCGGGAGTTGACCGGGATGTTCCTGAGGCTAAGACAATTACAGCAAATGATAGGCTTTTGCGGATGAGCGGCGGCATGGACCGCTCATCGAGCGTCGATCAGATCAGTTCGTGAGTCAGCGCGAGGGTGGCAAAGTTGTCCGCCATGATCGCCATTTCGGTCTGCTGAACGTGGTCTGCGCTCAATACGCCGCCCTTGTAAGGCAGGTCGCGAGTCGCGCAGGCGTCTTCCACCAGCGTGCAACGAAAGCCCAGGTTCTTCGCGGCGCGCACCGTGGTGCTGACGCTGGAGTGGCTCATGAAACCGCATACGATCAGGTCCAGCGAACCGAGATTTTGCAGGCGTTCCAGCAGTTCGGTGCCGTGGAACGCACTCGGTAGCAATTTACCGATGATGGTTTCGTCGCCCTGTGGTTCCAGGCCCGGGATGAACTCACCGCGCTCACCTTGTGGATCGAACAGCCCCCCGACGGTGCCGAGGTGGCGGACATGGACGATCGGCCGGCCTGCTGCACGGGCAGCGGCCACCAGTTGCTTGATGTTCGCGACGGCAGCATCCATGCCGCTCAAGGCCAACGGGCCGCTGAGGTATTCTTTCTGGGCATCGATGATGACAAGGGTCGCATGGCTCAGAACGGCAGCTGCATAACCGCGGCCGCTGAGTTGAAACATCGTTTTTGGAACGGACATTCTGGGGCTCCTTCGAGTGGGGCTTTTGCGACATTGTCCTCTGGCTGAGCGCTTCTGTGAATCGCTACCATCGTAGGCGCCGTCTTTGCTGGCTCGCAGCCTTGTCAATAGGCTCGTTTTGTTCAATAGCCATTCGAAAAAATAGAATAGTCCTACATTTGCGCCGGTAGTTTTCCCGCGTCGTCGAGACGCGTTTTGGCTGTTAGAATCGCCAGTCGTTTTTTTTGGAGTTTGCCCCCGTGATCACTTCCCGACTTCGTACCCTGCGTGACCATATCCGTTGGGCCGTCAGCCGCTTCCATGGGGAGGATCTGTTTTTCGGCCATGGGACCGACAACGCCTGGGACGAAGCGCGTCAGCTGGTGTTGGGTGCCTTGCACTTGCCGTGGGAAATCGCCGACAGCTATCTTGATTGCAATCTTGAAGAAGACGAGCTGGTCAAGCTGCAACGCATGCTCAAGCGCCGTATCGAAGAGCGCATTCCTACCGCATACCTGTTGGGTGAAGCGTGGTTTTGCGGCATGTCGTTCATTGTCGATGAGCGCGTATTGATCCCGCGTTCGCCGATTGGCGAACTGATCGAAAAGCGTTTCGAGCCGTGGCTGGGCGCCGAGCCTGCGCGGATTCTCGACCTGTGCACCGGTTCCGGCTGCATCGGTATCGCCTGTTCCTACGAGTTCCAGAACGCCGAAGTGGTGCTGGCCGACCTGTCGTTCGAAGCACTGGAAGTGGCGAACCAGAACATCGAGCGCCATGGCGTCGACGAGCGGGTGTACACGGTGCAGGGCGACGGATTTGATGGTTTACCGGGTCAGCGTTTCGACTTGATCGTGTCGAACCCGCCTTACGTCGATGCGGAAGATTTCGCCGACATGCCGGACGAATACCAGCACGAACCGGAGCTGGGCCTGGCCTGCGGTGATGATGGTTTGAACCTGGTGCGTCGCATGCTCGCCGAAGCGGCGGATCACCTGACCGAGAAGGGCTTGCTGATTGTCGAAGTGGGCAACAGCCAGGTTCACGTTGAGGCGCTGTACCCCGAAGTCGACTTCGCCTGGCTTGATTTCGAGCGCGGAGGACATGGCGTGTTCATGCTGACGGCGGAGCAGTGCCGCGATCATCAGGCGCTGTTCGCTTCCCGCGTTTAACTGCGATCATTGTGGCGAGGGAGCTTGCTCCCGCTGGGCTGCGAAGCAGCCCTAAAACCTGATACCACATAATTTCCAGATAACCCGCGGTTGCCTGTTTTGCGACCGCTTCGCGCTCGAGCGGGAGCAAGCTCCCTCGCCACAATTGGGTTCGACACCGATTACCGGTGCGTGGCAATCCAGATCAACAACCCCGCCTGAAACACCGCAAACGCCACCAGACAGGTAATGGTAAAACGCAGCCCGGCGTCTTCGCGCTTGTACTTGCTGACCTTTTCTTCGTGTTTCTTGAGTTTGACTTCCTGCTCGGCGAGATTTTGCTCGGCTTGCTGGAGCATCTGCGCCGCCTCAAGAATTTCCACGACCTGCAATTTTTCCGTACTCCAGTCACCCAACAGGTCGCCGACCTGCACTTCTTTGACGCTGCCCTTCAAATGCTGGGCGTCGGCGTAGATCACATCGAAACCATGCATCCGCAAAAAGTGATCGCGGCGCAGACGAGTGTCTTCGTTCAGCGCATCCTTGTTGTTCAGGTCTGTGCCGTCGACGGTGTAGCCGGGCCATCTCTTTTTCGCCCAGGTAATGCCCTGAGCGGCCATGAATCGGCCGATGCCACGGTTCATCGGTTCGATCTGCAAACCGCTGTCAGGCCCGAAATGCACGCGCTTGGTGGCGTGATCGACCCACACGTCCAGATGATTCTGTTCCTTGCGCACGCGCTGGCCGGGCAGCGAAATGCTCATGCGCATCAGGCTGTGTTCCTTGTTGTTGCGTTCGGCGTAACCGAACTCAACAAAGCGCAGCGGCCGTCCACCGGTGTTGCGGTCGGTTTGCAATGGCGCCAGACGGAGCATCTTGTGGTGCTCGGCGTGGACGTCCGCCCACGGCAGCTCGACCACTGGTGGTGCGTCTTTTTCAGCAGTGGTGTCGGGTGAAGTCTGGGTATCAGTCATAACGGCGAGATCCTGTCCAAGCTCTGCTTGCCGCCAGTCATAGCGCTGGCGACAAAGGCTTATCGGCCGTTTTTTTCAGGACTGGAGGGCCAGGGGGCGTTCTCAACTGGTTTTCACGCCCTCTGACACCGCTTAACTGGGGCGAAGTCCGTCAATAAACCCGAGGATTCGCGTGCCGAGTTCGGCCGCCAGTGGCAATTGCGGATCTTTGTAAGAGGCCAATTGCCGTTTTACATCGTTGGGCACGATGCGCATCACGTGGTTCATGCCTTCGATCAGCGCCAGCTCGGCGTCCGGTTTGGCGGCCTTCAACAGCCTGGCGTCACCGACACCTACCTGGATGTCGTTGCTGCCCTGGATGATCAGCGCCGGCATCTTCAACTTGGCGAACGCCGCCGCCGGGTCCTGGCGGAACAATGAAATCAGATACGGCTGCACGCTCGGACGGAAAATCACCTGCAACTGCGGCGGCACGTTGTCGTCGGTGCGGCCGGCCTTGAGGCTGTCGAGTAGTTCATTGCTGCGCAACATCAGCGGTGGCGGCAGGCGATTGCTCAATTGCTGGCGCAGCACCTGATCGATCGGCCGGGCGCTGCCGGACATGGAGATGACCGCGGCGGCATCCAGGCTCGGCGCCGCGAGGCTGGCGATCAAGGCGCCTTCGCTGTGGCCCAGCAGGATCAGTTGGCCAAAGCGCGGGTCGGTTTTGAGCTTCTGGCCCCAGGCCTCGGCGTCGGCCACATAGGCTTCCACCGACAGATTGCGTTCATCCGGGGTCGCCGCAAGGCTCGCCGCCACGCCGCGTTTGTCATAACGCACGCTGGCGATGTTGTGTTTGGCCAGTACCCAAGCGAGACGCTTGAGGCTGTCGTTGCGTCCGCCGTCGGGGTTGTTTCCGTCACGATCTGTAGGACCGGAGCCGGAAATGATCAGGACAACCGGTACCGGCGTGTCGGACTTGGGCAGCAATAACGAGCCGAAAAGCTCGCCGGTGCCGGTTTCCAGACTGATCGGGCGTTGCAGGACAGTGGCCTGTACAAAGCCGGTAAACAGGGTAAGGCTCAAGGCTATAACTCGCAGCATCATCACGCCATCATGAACAAGATGCCGGTTGGACTCGCAGGCACCCATAAGGTTCGAGGATGAACTAGTTGGGTAGCCTGCGTATACTGGCGCGCATTACGTATTTGGTTCGAATTCACGGAGCGTCCTGCATGTCCGGCAATACCTACGGCAAGCTGTTCACTGTCACCACCGCGGGCGAAAGCCATGGCCCGGCGTTGGTCGCCATTGTCGACGGCTGCCCGCCGGGCCTGGAGATCTCTCTGGAGGATCTGCAGCGTGACCTGGACCGCCGCAAACCCGGCACCAGCCGCCACACCACCCAGCGCCAGGAAGCCGACGAAGTCGAAATCCTCTCCGGCGTGTTCGAAGGACGCACCACCGGTTGCTCCATCGGTCTGTTGATCCGCAACACCGACCAGAAGTCCAAGGATTACTCGGCGATCAAGGATCTGTTCCGCCCGGCCCACGCCGACTACACCTATCACCATAAGTACGGCGAGCGCGATTACCGCGGCGGCGGTCGCAGCTCGGCCCGTGAAACGGCCATGCGCGTGGCCGCCGGTGCGATTGCGAAAAAATACCTGGCCACTCAGGGCATCGTCATTCGTGGCTACATGAGCCAGCTCGGCCCGATCGAAATTCCGTTCAAGACCTGGGATTCGGTGGATGAGAACGCCTTCTTCAGCCCTGATCCGGACAAGGTCCCGGAATTGGAAGCCTATATGGACCAGTTGCGCCGTGATCAGGATTCGGTCGGTGCGAAGATCACCGTGGTCGCTAAAGGCGTGATGCCGGGCCTTGGCGAGCCGATCTTCGACCGTCTCGATGCCGAACTCGCTCATGCGCTGATGAGCATCAACGCGGTCAAAGGCGTGGAAATCGGCGCCGGTTTCGCCAGCGTTGCCCAACGCGGCACCGAGCACCGCGATGAAATGACCCCGCAAGGTTTCCTCAGCAACAACGCGGGCGGCATTTTGGGTGGCATTTCGTCGGGTCAGCCGATCGTCGCGCACCTGGCACTCAAGCCAACCTCGAGCATCACCACGCCGGGCCGTTCCATCGACATCCATGGCAACCCGGTGGAAGTCGTCACCAAGGGTCGTCATGACCCGTGCGTCGGCATCCGCGCCACACCGATCGCCGAAGCGATGATGGCCATCGTGCTGATGGATCACCTGCTGCGTCACCGTGGGCAGAACCTGGACGTGCGCGTGAGCACGCCGGTGCTGGGTCAGCTTTAATGGCTGACCTCACAGCCGCTGCGGCCTGACGACTGTGGCGGCGCTCCCGTACTGGCGGCTCTCCAGTTTCTATCTGTTCTATTTCGCCTTGCTCGGTTCGACAGCGCCGTTTCTGGCGCTGTACTTCGATCACCTGGGCTTTTCCAGCGCACGGATCGGCGAGCTGGTGGCGATCCCGATGCTGATGCGCTGCGTGGCGCCGAACATCTGGGGCTGGCTCGGTGATTACACCGGCCGACGCCTGGCCATCGTGCGCTTCGGTGCGGTCTGGACGCTACTGACGTTTTCGCTGATCTTCGTCAGCAAGACCTACGCCTGGCTGGCGATGGTCATGGCCTTGCACGCGTTTTTCTGGCACGCGGTGTTGCCGCAGTTCGAAGTCATCACGTTGGCGCACTTGCAGGGCCAGACTAACCGTTACAGTCAGATCCGCCTGTGGGGTTCCATCGGTTTTATCATCACCGTGGTCGCGCTTGGCCGGTTGTTCGAATGGTTGAGTCTGGATATCTATCCGGTGGCGCTGGTGTTGATCATGGCCGGGATCGTGGTCAGCAGTTTGTGGGTGCCGAACGCCCAACCGGCTCAGGGCAATCGAATAGCGGGAGATGGGTTTCTCAAGCAATTGCGCAATCCTGGCGTATTGGCGTTTTACGGTTGCGTGGCGCTGATGCAGATGAGCCACGGCCCTTATTACACCTTTCTGACCTTGCATCTGGAACGGCTCGGGTACAGCCGTGGGCTGATCGGCGTGCTCTGGGCGGTCGGCGTGGTCGCCGAAGTCTTGATGTTTCTGGCCATGAGCAAGATCCTCGCGCGCTTCTCCGTGCGTCGGGTGTTGCTGGCGAGTTTTCTGCTGGCGGCGTTGCGTTGGTTGTTGCTCGGTTCGTTTGCTGAATTCCTTTGGGTGCTGTTGTTTGCCCAGGTACTGCACGCGGCGACATTCGGCAGCTTTCACGCGGCTGCCATCCAGTTCGTGCAACGTAGCTTCGGCGCGCGTCAGCAAGGGCAGGGCCAGGCGTTGTACGCCGCACTGGCCGGCACCGGCGGCGCACTGGGCGCGCTGTATTCCGGCTACAGCTGGAATGCCCTCGGCCCTGCATTGACCTTTAGTATTGCCAGTCTCGCAGCCCTGGCGGCTGCCGGTATCATTGCCACACGTATGCAAGAGGACAGGCCATGAGCCTCACCCGTGAGCACCTCGCCCAGGAAATCATCGATGCCGGGCGTTTTCTGTATGGCCGCGGCTGGTCGCCGGCCACCAGCAGCAACTACTCGACGCGCCTGTCGCCGACTGAAGCGCTGCTGACGGTGTCCGGCAAGCATAAAGGCCAGCTCGGCCTCGACGATGTGCTGGCCACCGATCTGTCCGGCTATAGCCTGGAACCGGGCAAAAAACCGTCCGCCGAAACCCTGCTGCACACCCAGCTCTATAGCTGGCGCCCGGAGATCGGCGCGGTGCTGCACACGCATTCGGTGAACGCCACGGTGCTGTCGCGCCTGACGCCGCAAGACTTCATCGAGTTCGAAGACTATGAACTGCAAAAAGCCTTTAGCGGTGTGTCGACCCACGAATCCCGGGTACGTGTGCCGATTTTCGATAACGACCAGGACATTGCGCGCCTCGCCGCCAAGGTGCAGCCTTGGCTCCAGGCCCATCCCGATTGCGTCGGCTACCTGATCCGCGGCCACGGTCTTTACACTTGGGGCGCGCGCATGAGCGATGCACTGCGGCAGATCGAGGCCTTTGAATTTTTGTTCGAGTGCGAGTTGAAGATGCGCTCGCTCTCGAACCATAAAGCATGAACCGTTAAGGAGTTGCCCTGATGAGCAGCCTGTCCGTTTACCACGTCTCAAGCCCTGATTTGCCTAACAAGGTGCTGACGCATTTCGAAGACATCGCCTCGACCCTGGCCGAACAAGGTGTGCGCTTCGACCGCTGGCAAGCCACGGCGAAAATCCAGCCCGGCGCCAGTCAGGAAGAAGTGATCGCCGCGTATCAGGAGCAAATCGACCAACTGATGACCGAACGCGGTTACATCACCGTCGACGTCATCAGCCTGACCAGCGATCACCCGCAAAAAGCCGAATTGCGCGCCAAGTTTCTCGACGAACATCGCCATGGCGAAGACGAAGTACGATTTTTCGTCGCTGGCCGTGGGCTGTTTACCCTGCACATCGACGATTACGTCTATGCCGTGCTGTGCGAGAAAAACGACATGATCTCGGTGCCGGCCGGCACGCCGCACTGGTTCGACATGGGCGAGCATCCGCATTTCGTCGCGATCCGTCTGTTCAACAACCCTGAAGGCTGGGTGGCCAATTTCACCGGAGAAGACATCGCCAGCCGCTTCCCGCGTCTTGAGGACTGAGGCGATGCCGATCAAAGCGATTCTCACCGACATCGAAGGCACCACCAGCGCGGTGAGTTTTGTGTTCGACGTGCTGTTTCCCTACGCGGCCAAACACTTGCCGGATTTTGTTCGCCAGAACGCTGAGCGTGCGGATGTTGCCGAGCAACTGGGTGCCGTTCGCCGGGATACCAACGAGCCGAACGCCGACGTCGAGCGAATGATCGACATCCTTCTGGGCTGGATCGCCGAAGACCGCAAAGCCACGCCGCTGAAAGCGTTGCAAGGCATGGTCTGGGGGCAGGGCTATCAGGCCGGAGAGTTGAAAGGCCACATTTATCCGGACGCCGTTGACGCGCTCAAACGCTGGCATCAGCACGGCTTCAAACTGTTTGTTTATTCGTCCGGTTCGATTCAGGCGCAAAAGCTGATCTTTGGCTGCTCGGAAGCGGGGGATCTGTCACCACTGTTCAGTGGCTATTTCGACACCACCTCGGGGCCCAAGCGTGATGCGCAGTCCTACGAGCGCATTACCCAGACTATTGGCCTGGACGCTTCGCAGATCTTGTTTCTGTCCGACATCGTCGAGGAACTGGACGCGGCGCGCACGGCGGGAATGGCGACGTGCGGGCTGGCCCGAGAGGGCGGGGAGTTGACAGGGCATGTGACTGTCGACAGCTTTGAGCGGATCGATCCTTCGACGTTTTAAGGCATATAGCACAAACCTGTGGGAGCGAGCTTGCTCGCGATAGCGGTCTGTCAGTCAACACAAGTGTTGAATGTTCAGCCGCCATCGCGAGCAAGCTCGCTCCCACAGTGTTTTAGGATTTAAACCGAGTGATACGTCGGCAGGGCAAACCGCTGCTGGCTTTGCAGCATGGAAATCTGCGGCAGTTCGCTGGCTTGTTCGGCGATGTCACGGCGAATGGCACTGATCACCCAGGACAGCTGATCGCCAGCATGCAATTGCTGGTACGAAATCGAGCGTTTGAAGACTTTGCCGTCGGTGCTGCTCAAGGTCAGCAGAATGCCGCCGTCCGGACGTGGCTGGGTGGTCACTTCGAAGTTGGAGAACAGGGACGAAAATTTTTCTTGGATCAGGCTCATGTCTATCAGCTCCGTTAGCTCTTGAATGGCAAGCATGCAGAGGTAGTTGCAGTGATTGTGCCAGCACCTGATTTTTAAAAAATCCTTACATATCAATAAGTTGGGTTTTCAGTGCTTTTGCACTTTCGTGCAATCTGCATGAATGGCCATCGTGCATCCTGCATTTTGCGTGGTCGACATCGATTCGATGGAACCAATTGCCCGGCGCAAGCTCACGATTTCGAATGCCGCAGACGTGGATACAAATCATTTCAAAAACCGCGTGTACAGCTCAGGAACCGCTGACGTATTTTCGGCCTCAATCAACGCCGCCCGAACAATAAAAAGATCGACCGGGAGCAACCATGAGCCGCACGCCGAACGACACGATTACCTGGGGCATGATGCTCCGCAAGCTGCCTTCCATCGCCAAAGCCATTCCTCGCGTGGTGAAAGGTATGAAAGCCGCCAACGTCAAGGACCCGACCCAACCGTGCGGCCTGGGCTGGAGCTTCGAGCAAGCGACGTTGCGCAATCCCGATGGCCAGGCATTGCTGCAGGGCGAGGTGGCGCTGACGTATGCTCAGGTCAATCAATGGGCCAATCGCATTGCCCATCATCTGATTGCCCAAGGCATCCGCAAGGGCGATGTGGTGGCGGTATTTATCGAGAATCGCCCGGAACTGCTGGTGACGATTCTGGCGGTGGCCAAGGTCGGCGCGATCAGTGCCTTGCTCAATACTTCGCAGACCCGCGATACCCTGGCTCACAGCCTGAACCTGGTGGCACCCGCGGCGATCATTGTCGGAGAAGAACTGGTACCGGCGTTTTCGGCGGTGCGCGAACGGGTGTCGATCGAGGCGGCGCGCACCTGGTTCGTCGCTGATCGAGACACCTTCAGCCATCCGGGCATTGCGCCCGACGGGTTCATCAACCTGATGACCGCCAGTGCCGACAGCTCCAGCGCCAACCCCGCCAGCAGTCAGCAGGTTTTTTTCGACGACCCTTGTTTGTATATCTACACCTCGGGCACCACCGGCTTGCCCAAGGCCGGGGTATTCAAGCACGGTCGCTGGATGCGCAGCTCCGCGAGCTTCGGGATGATCGCACTGGATATGCGCCCGGAGGATGTCGTCTATTGCACCTTGCCGCTCTATCACGCTACCGGGCTGTGCGTGTGCTGGGGCTCGGCGATCAGTGGCGCCTCGGGCTTTGCCATTCGCCGCAAGTTCAGCGCCAGTCAATTCTGGAACGATGTGCGCAAGTACCGCGCGACTACCCTCGGTTACGTCGGCGAATTGTGCCGCTACCTCGTGGATCAACCGCCCAGCGCCGACGACAGCAAGCACCGCGTGACGAAGATGATCGGCAATGGTCTGCGCCCCGGCGCGTGGGGCGAGTTCAAGACACGTTTTGCGGTGAATCACATCTGCGAGCTCTACGCCGCCAGCGACGGCAACATCGGCTTCACCAACATCCTCAATTTTGATAACACCGTCGGTTTTTCCCTGATGTCATGGGAGTTGGCGGCGTACGACCACGACAGCGGTGCGCCGATTCGGGATGCCAAGGGCTTCATGCGCAAAGTCGCCAAGGGCGAGCAGGGGCTGTTGCTGGCGAAGATCGACGACAAGGCACCGCTCGACGGCTACACCGATCCGCAGAAGACCGAAAAGGTTGTGCTGCACGACGTGTTCGAGAAGGGCGACCGTTACTTCAATACCGGTGACCTGCTGCGCAACATCGGTTTTGGTCACGCGCAGTTTGTTGACCGGTTGGGTGATACCTACCGCTGGAAGGGCGAAAACGTCTCGACCACCGAGGTCGAGAACATCCTTCTGCAACACCCGAATATTTCCGAAGCCGTGGCCTACGGCGTGGAAATCCGCAACACCAACGGGCGTGCCGGGATGGCGGCGATTACGCCAGCCGAATCCCTGGCGACCCTGGATTTCAGTGAGCTGCTGGCCTTCGCCCGTGAGCAAATGCCGGCCTATGCGGTGCCTTTGTTCTTGCGAGTGAAGGTGAAAATGGAGACCACCGGCACGTTCAAATACCAGAAGACCCGCCTCAGGGACGAAGCCTTCGACCCCGGCAAAACCGGCGATGATCCGATCTACGCCTGGCTGCCGGGGACCCAGACTTACGTGCAGGTCACTCCGCAGTTGCTGGCGGATATTCACGGCGGCGCTTTTCGTTATTGAATGCAGCGCTATTGAATGTGGCTATGGCCTTCCATGAGAAAAAAGAAGTGACAGCCTCGGGGCTGCTCGGGAAACTGTCGGCTTTGCAAATAACAGAACGTGGAGTGCCCAATGTCAGACCAAAGCCGCCAGATGACCCCCGAAGAAGCCGCTGAATTTGCCGAACAGGTATTCAACAAAGCGCGCGAGGGCGATGCGGCCATGATGGCAGCGCTATTGACCAAGGGCCTGCCGCCGAACCTGCGTAACCACAAGGGCGACACGTTGCTGATGCTGGCTGCGTACCACGGCCATGTGGAGACGGTAAAAGTCCTGCTCGAACACAAGGCCGACCCGGAAATCCGCAACGACAACGGCCAGAGCCCGATTGCCGGCGCGGCGTTCAAGGGTGATCTGGCGGTGGTCAAGGCACTGGTTGAAGGCGGCGCGCAAGTGGAGGGTTCGTCCTTCGACGGTCGCACTGCGCTGATGATGGCGGCGATGTTCAATCGCGTGGAGATCGTCGACTACCTGATCAGCAAGGGCGCCGACCCGAAAGCCAAGGACGCCAATGGCGTCTCTGCGCTGGATGCCGCCAAGACCATGGGCGCGGTGGAAACCACGGCGCAGTTGCAGAAACTGCTCGGCTGATCTCCGCCGTGTAGCAGCTGTCGAGCTTGCGAGGCTGCGTTCGGCGGCGAAGCCGTCGTGAAATCAGACGATGCGGTGTTTCAGGGAGACAGCACATACAGGTTTTACGACTGCTGCGCAGCCGAACGCAGCCTCGCAAGCTCGACAGCTGCTACACACGGCGTCAGTACACCCACACCTCAACACGCCGATTCTTGATTCGCCCCTCATCCGCGCTATTGGCCGCCACTGGCATCTCGGCGCCAAAACCACGAATCTCGCGAACTACCACGCCGCTTTTCACCAGTTCCCGCCGCACCGCCATGGCGCGCAGTTTCGACAGCAGATCGGCCCGCGCCGGATCACTTTTGGCGTCGCCAAACCCCACCAGCGCCACCTGGCGATTGGTTTTCTCGTGCTGCTTTATATAGTCGAGTACCCGCCACAGGTCCTGCCGGGCCTTGTTGTCCAGCGTCGCACTGCCTTCTTCGAAACGGAAATTCACCGTCAGTCGTTGGGCGTGACGGCTGAGCGCCTGATAACCCTCGGGCATCAGCGCGTTCGGTGTGACGGTCATGGCCTGGATGGTCTGGGCGATAAAGCCATTGGCTGCGACAATCGCCTGACCCTTACTGCTTTGGGCGAACGCCACCAGTGCTTCGGCCCAAGGATTTTTCCCGTTGGGCGGCAGGTAAAAGAACAGCCGGCGCGACAACGGATAGTCTTCCGTAGCAATCAAGCTATTGAGCGGCAACATGGCTTGGGATTGGCCATCGGCAATCGCCACGGCTTTGGCTTGACGCACGTAAGGCAAGCCGATGAAGCCAATACCTTGCGGGTCGAGGCTGACCGCATCGGACAATTGTTCGCTGGATTCGAAACGTTTCGCAGCGTTGCTCAGCGTTTTCCCACGACGGCTGAGGATCAGTTCCTTGAACGTGTCGTAGGTGCCCGATTGGTCATCCCGCGCATAGAGATGAATCGTCCCACCGCTGCCGCCGAGTTCTTCCCAGGTTTTTGCCTCGCCGCTGAAGATTCGCGCCAGTTGTTCGGTGTTCA
The DNA here is from genome assembly GCF_039888995.1 of Pseudomonas rossensis. Lineage (NCBI taxonomy): Bacteria > Pseudomonadati > Pseudomonadota > Gammaproteobacteria > Pseudomonadales > Pseudomonadaceae > Pseudomonas > Pseudomonas rossensis. The sequence goes on from NZ_JBBWCB010000025.1 coordinate 48,351, forward strand.
GTTCACTCAACGGATTTTGCGGATGAAGAATGATCGCCAGGCCATCGATGGCGATGACTTGCTCGGCGCCGGCGCTTTTAAAGTCGCCCAAGCGTGCAAGGTCTGCCCGTTCGCTGTCCTTGATCGGGCGCGAGGAGGCGGCGAGGTCGGCGGTGGCGGTTTTCAGGGCGGTGAAACCGGTGCTGGAACCGTGGGCCGCGATGTCCACCGCGACCCGGCGGCCCTGAACGGTTTCGCCGATGACGCGCAGTTCGTTGGCTTTGTCCGGAGCCTCGCTGTGAACCTTGAGCAGGCCCTGTTCGCTCATCAACCCTTCAACCAGCGCCGGGCCCAATGCCGCGCCAATGGTGTTGGAACCCTGGATGCGCAGCACCGGGCCAGCCTCGGGCGTCGGCAAAGCGCCAGCCGACGCCGTCAGCGGCAGGCAGGCGCACAGCATCAACAGGAACAACACGCGCAGCGTCATGCCGGCACCTTATAAGCCAAAGGAAGTGCCGGGAGAATAAGTCAGTAAGGTTTCTGAAAGATGACAGATCAAAAGATCGCAGCGTTCCGCAGCTCCTACAGGGGGTACGCCGACCCATTGTAGGAGCTGCGCAACGCTGCGATCTTTTGCTTTTAGCTCAGTTCAAGCCAGATCGGCGCGTGATCCGACGGCTTTTCCATCCCGCGCAATTCGTAATCCACACCCGCATCCTTCACGCGTGGCAACAACCCGTGGGACGCCATGATCAAGTCAATCCGCAGCCCACGCTTGGGCTCATCCTCAAAACCGCGGCTACGGTAGTCGAACCAGCTGAAACGGTCGGCCACCTCCGGGTTCAAGTGACGGAAGCTGTCCACCAGGCCCCAGTTCTTCAAACGGGCCATCCACTCGCGTTCTTCCGGCAGGAAGCTGCATTTGCCGGTTTTCAGCCAGCGTTTCATGTTGTCCGGGCCTATACCGATGTCGCAGTCTTCCGGGGAGATGTTCACGTCGCCCATCACCACCACCGGCTGATCGTTGCTGAACTGGCTTTCCAGCAGTTGCTGCAGATCGCTGTAAAAGCGTTCCTTGGCCGGGAACTTGGTCGGGTGATCGCGGCTTTCGCCCTGTGGGAAATAGCCGTTCATGATGGTCACCGGCACGCCATTGGCGTCGGTGAACGTGCCCCAGATGAAGCGGCGCTGAGCGTCTTCTTCATCGCTGGAGAAACCTTTGTGCAACGCGACAGGTTCCTGACGCGAGAGCAGGGCGACGCCGTAGTGACCTTTTTGACCGTGGAAATACACGTGATAGCCCAGCGCCTGAACCTCGGCCAGCGGGAATTGGTCGTCGTGAACCTTGGTTTCCTGCAGTCCGATCACATCTGGCTGATGCTTTTCGATCAGCGCCGACAGCTGATGGGGGCGAGCGCGCAGCCCGTTGATGTTGAAGGAGACGATCTTCATGGTCGGCAGTCCTGGCAAAAGGGCGATGCTAGCTGACATGTAGGAAGGGGGCCAGTCCAGTCGATGAAGATCCAGCCTTGGTCTATACCTGTGGGGGAACTGTATTACCACCCAAAGGCTCGTACCAATAAGAGCGCCGCCATTTTGAGCTGCGCCCGGGGAGATCTACCGTTATGCCCGAAACCTCGACCGTCATCGCCGATATTCACATGCTCGACAACGGCTATTCCCGCGAAGCACGTTCGCTGTTGTACCAGGCTTACCGGCATGAGCCGACGTTCGGTTACCTGTTCGAAGCGGAGCGTCCCGGTTATGAACAGCGGGTCCGCGCCACCGTTCGCGAGCTGGTCAAACAACACTTTCTTCAGGACTTGCCGGCCATCGGCCTGCTGGTCAACGACCGGTTGATCGGCATCGCGCTGATCGCGCCGCCGCAACGTCGCCTGGGCATCACTGAAAGTTGGGCCTGGCGTCTGCGCATGGTGCTCAGCACCGGTTTTCGCTGCACCCGACGCTATCTCGAGTATCACGATGCCGTGATGGCTTGCGTGCCGTCCGATTCGGTGCACCTGCTGCCGTTGCTGGGGGTTCATCCGCAATTCCAGGGCCAACACTTTGGCGAACAATTGCTGCAAGCGGTGCACAACTGGTGCGCGGTGGATGAACACTCCGAGGGCGTGATCCTCGATACCGGGAATCCTCGTTATCTGGAGTTCTATAAGCGTCAGGGCTATGAGGAAATTGGTGAGGTCGCCGTAGGACCGATTCGCGAGCACGTATTTTTCCACGCCAATCCGCAGGTGTTACAAACAGCAACGGCATAAAGGTAGAACTTTCACCGCACGCCAGGCTCTATCACGCTCCCAAGCTCGTGATAGCATCCGCGCCTATGAATTTTCCAGGAAGAATTACCAGCGGCGTGCTGATGCTGATTACCAGCTGCGCGGCGCTGGCGCAAAGTGAATTGGATGTGCGGATCAATCCGTCCAACGATGAACTGAAGGCCAATATAGAGGGCTATATCGGCAGCCTCGGCGATCGAGACGAAGAAGCCTTGCTGCGCTTCAGTCGTGGCGCCGAAGAACAGGCACGCAAGGCCGCCCAGGCCTTGGGTTATTACCAGCCGCAGATCGACACGGAGGTGAAGGGCGGCAAGACGCCGCGTCTGGTGCTGAATATCGATCCCGGCGAGCCGGTGCATTTGCGCAACGTCACTATTCGCATCGACGGCCCGGCCGCCGCCCTCAAATCCTTTCGTGTACCCAAAAGCGCTGCACTGAAAACCGGCGCAGTGCTCAACCACGGCCATTACGAAGACGCCAAGCGCCTGATTCAGAACCAGGCCTCGCGCTACGGTTTTTTCAGCGGTTACTTCAGCAGCCAGAAATTGTCGGTCGACCCGCGGGCCGGCGTCGCCGACATCGAACTCATCTATAACAGCGGCCCGCGTTACTCCCTGGGCAAAGTCAGTTTCGAAGGCGACACGCCGTTCGACGAAGACCTGCTGCGGCGCATGGTGCCATTCAAGGCGGGCGCGCCTTATGACTCCGAACTGATCGCGGAGCTCAATCAAGCCATGCAATCGAGCGGCTATTTCGAAAGCGTGCGGGTGGATGCGGCGCCGACGGCGTCCAAGAACGACGTGATCCCGGTGGACGTCAAACTCGAAACGCGCAAACCACGGACCATGGGTCTGGGGCTGGGTTATTCCACCGACGTCGGCCCACGGGTCAAGGCCAACTGGACCCGGCACTGGGTCAACCCTCAGGGGCACAGCTATGGCTGGGAGACCGAAGTTTCGGCGCCCCGGCAGAACGTCGGTGTGTTCTACGACATTCCCCTGGACCCGCCGCTGACCGACAAATTGCGGTTCGCCGGTGGCTATCAGAATGAAGAAATCGCCGACAAGGACTCCCTCAGCAAACTGCTGACCATCGGCCCCGAGTGGCACAGCAAGCTGCCCAGCGGTTGGCAGCGGGTGGTGTCGCTTAAATGGCAGCGCGAGGAATACAGGCTCGGCGACGACTCGGGGCTCAGCACGTTGCTGATGCCTGGCGTCAGCTATTCCTATCTTAAAAGTGATAACCGCATCGACCCGCACAACGGTTATCGCCTGGAATTCGAGACCAAAGTGGCCAAGGAAGGTTTGGGCTCCGACACCAACCTGCTTTACGGCACCGCGTTGGTGAAAGGCTTGACCACGGTCTTCGACAAACACCGCTTCCTCGGTCGGGTGCAGGTCGGCGGCAGCGCCACCAACGGCTACAAATCGGTACCGCCGTCGTTGCGCTTCTTCGCCGGTGGCGATCAGAGCGTGCGCGGTTACGACTATCAGAGCCTGTCCCCGGAAAACTCCGAAGGCGACCGCATCGGTGGCCGCTACATGATCGCCGGCAGCGTCGAGTATCAGTACTCCATCGCCGAAAAATGGCGGGTCGCGACCTTCATCGACCAAGGCAACTCCTTCAATACCCTCGAACTGCCGGACCTCGAGACCGGCGTCGGCATCGGTGTGCGCTGGGTTTCTCCGGTAGGACCGATACGCCTCGACCTGGCCCATGCGATGGACGACGACGGCGGCATTCGACTGCACTTTTCCATGGGGCCTGAGCTGTGAATCGTGGTTTGAAAATAACGCTGCTGGCGATTCTGGCGCTGCTGATGCTGGTCGTCCTGACCGTGGCCACAGTGCTGGGCACGGCAACGGGCAGTCGCTGGGCACTGGGTTTCGTCCCGGGGTTGACCCTCGAAAACTTCCAGGGCCGCTTGGCCGGGCAGTGGAGCGCCGACCGGGTGTTGTGGCAGCAAGACGCCAGTCGAGTCGAGTTGAACAAGGTCATTTTCGCCTGGTCGCCACTGTGCCTGACGCGCATGGCACTGTGCATCGAGCAACTGAAGGCCGATCAAGTCAGCCTGCAGTTTCCACCGGGCACGGATGAAGACAGCAGCGGTTCGATCGAGCTTCCGGACCTGGACTTGCCATTGGCCATCGAACTGGGCGATGTCCAGGTCGGCAGCCTGCTGTTCAACGGCAGCGAAGCACTCAAGGGGTTGCAACTGGCCGCGCACTGGACGGCGCAAGGGTTGCAGATCGACTCGGTGAAGTTGCAGCGTGATGAGCTCAGCCTGAATCTTACCGGCCTGCTGCAACCCCGCGGCAACTGGCCGCTCAAGGCTGAAGGCAACCTGACGTTGCGGGCCCCCGAGCCTTGGGCGTTGGCCCTGAAGATCGACGGCGACCTGCTGAAAACCCTGAACCTGAAAGCCGACAGCAGCGGTTACTTGAACGGGCAATTGACCGGTGAACTGCAACCGCTGGTGGAAAACCTGCCGGCCAAGGTGCGGATCACCGCTGACGGCTTCAAGCCCGGCGCCGATCTGCCGGACACCCTGCAACTCAACCAACTGGAACTCACCGGCGACGGCGACCTGAAAAACGGTTACCAGTTGCTTGGCAAAGCCACGTTGCCTGGCGAAAAAGGCCCCGTCGCGTTGTTGCTGCAAGGCAAGGTCGACGCCAATGGCGCGCAGATTGCCGGACTGGATCTGACGGCCAACGACAAGCAAAGTCTGAAACTCACCGGCAACCTCGACTGGAGCAAAGGCCTGAGCGCCGATGTCACAATCGACTGGCTGGATTTCCCGTGGCACAGCCTCTATCCGCTGATCGACGAGCCAGAAGTGGCGTTGCGCAGCTTCAACGGTGAAGTCTCCTACACCGACGGTAAATACCTCGGCAACTTCAAAGCCGCACTCGACGGCCCGGCCGGGGCGTTCAGCCTGACCAGCCCGTTCAGCGGTGACCTGACGAAAATCTACCTGCAACAAATTCAACTTGAAGCCGGGCAGGGCAAGGCCGAAGGGCACCTGAACCTGCAGTTCGCCGACGGCATTGCCTGGGACACCGCGCTGGACCTGTCGGCGATCAACCCGGCGTATTGGGTCGCTGAGTTGCCGGGCACCCTGGCCGGACCGCTGCGCAGCAAAGGCGAGATGAAGAATGAAAAACTCAGCCTGACCGCTGATCTCGACTTGAAAGGCAAACTGCGCGGCCAACCGGCAGTGATCCAGGCCAAAGCCGATGGCGGTGGCGAGCAATGGAATCTCAGCGCGTTGCAAATTCGCCTCGGCGACAACAGCATCAACGGCAAGGGCAGCCTGCAACAGAAGCTCGCCGGTCAGATCGATATCAAGCTGCCGCGCCTGGCTCAGCTGTGGCCGCAACTGCGCGGTCAGCTCAATGGTCGCGTCGATGTCGCCGGGACACTCAAGGTCCCGCAAGGCAAGCTCGGGCTGCAAGGTACGCAACTGGCCTTCGAAGACAATCGCCTGCAAAGCCTGAATCTGGACGCCACCCTCGACAGCGCGCAACGGGCAAAAATTGACCTCAAAGGCAGCGGCATTCAGGCCGGTGAAACGTCGCTGGGCACGCTGACTGCCAGCGGCCAGGGCGATATCAAAAACCAGAAACTCGCCCTCGACCTGCAAGGACCGAAGCTGAAGCTCGCGCTCGGCCTCGACGGCAATCTGGACAAAGGCAATTGGCGTGGGCGCCTGGCCAGCGGCGACATCCAGGCCGGCGGTCAAGACTGGAAGCTGCAAGGTCCGGCGAAGCTGGAGCGGCTGGCGGACGGCAAGATCAATTTTGGCGCTCACTGCTGGACGTCCGGCCCGGCCAGCCTGTGCGGTGAGGATCAGCGCCTGATGCCTGAGCCGAAGCTGCGTTATCACCTCAAGCAATTCCCGATCGACAGCCTGGCGCAGTGGTTGCCCAAGGATTTCGCCTGGAAGGGACGACTCAACGCCGACCTGCAACTGGATCTGCCGGCCAGTGGCCCGAACGGCCAGATCAGCGTCGATGCCAGCGGCGGCACGTTGCGCATAAAGGAAAAGGACCAGTGGCTGGACTTCCCGTACCAGACCCTGAAACTGAACAGCAAACTCACGCCCAAGCGCATCGACACTGACCTCAATTTCGTCGGCGGCAAGCTCGGTGAGCTTATGCTCCAGGCGCAGATCAATCCGTTGCCGAAGGACAAACCACTGACCGGCTCGTTCCGTTTGAATGGGCTGGACCTGTCGGTAGCGCGGCCGTTTGTGCCGATGGTCGAGAAACTGACCGGACGCTTGAATGGCAGTGGCACGCTCGCAGGTACGCTGCTGGCGCCGCAGGTCAACGGCAATCTGCTGCTCAGCGATGGCGAGATTTCCGGGCCTGAACTGCCGATGGACCTTGAAGCGCTGCAACTTCAAGCCGTAATTGCCGGCGAAACCGTGCAGTTGAACGGCGGCTGGAAAAGTGGCAAGACCGGGCAGGGCACCTTGAGCGGCAACATCGCCTGGGGTCAGGCGCTGGTGGTGGACCTGGCGCTCAAAGGCACGCAATTGCCAGTTACCGTCGAGCCGTACGCCAAGCTGGAAATGGCGCCGGACCTGAAGATTTCGATGAAGGACGACAAACTGGCGATCGCCGGCAAGGTGCTGGTGCCAAAAGGCGAGATCACCGTGCGCGAGTTGCCGCCCTCGACGGTCAAGGTGTCCGATGACACGGTGATCGTCGGTCAGCAGACCGAAGAGGGCAAACCCCCGATGGCCATGGCGATGGACATCGATGTGGTGGTCGGTCAGGACAAACTCAGCTTTGCCGGGTTTGGCCTGACCGCCAACCTGCAAGGTCATGTGCACATCGGCGACAACATGGACACCCGCGGCGAGCTCTGGCTCAACGATGGGCGTTATCGCGCCTACGGTCAGCGATTGACGGTGCGCCGGGCGCGTTTGCTGTTTGCCGGCCCGATCGACCAGCCGTATCTGGACATCGAAGCGATTCGCCAGACCGACGACGTGATCGCCGGCATTCGCCTGAGCGGCAGCGCCGAGCAGCCGACCACACAGATCTTCTCCGAGCCGGTCATGAGTCAGGAAGAGGCCTTGTCCTATCTGGTGCTGGGACGTCCGCTGAGCACCAACGGTGAAGACAAC
>NZ_JBBWCB010000241.1:0-4304 GCF_039888995.1 Pseudomonas rossensis
GCCAAGCGCTGCACATGGAAATGGTCGGCCGTATGCTGGTCGAGAAGGCCTGACCATTGTCCTACGACAGGAGCGGGCCAATGACCGATATCAAGTGCATCACGGTGCAGGTCTTTGCGCTGGCGCTCTTGTTGATGGGCGGCAGCGCGCTGGCGGCGGTGCAACCGATCACCGCGTTGCCGTTGCGGGCAGACGCCGATCAACGCTGGCACCTGCCGGCCGGGGAATACCGTGGCTCGTTCAGCGTCGATGAATCCATGCAGATTCTCTGCGAGCCGGGTGCGGTATTTCAGGGGGAGGGGCAGGGCAACGGCTTGATCATCAGCGCGCCGGATGTCGGGATCGAGGGCTGCACGTTCCTGGACTGGGGGCACGACCTCACCGCCATGAACGCGGCGCTGTTCATCCAGCCGAAAGCTCATGGTGCAGTGATTAAAGGCAATCGCCTGCAAGGCCAGGGGTTCGGTATCTGGGTCGACGGCACTCAGGATGTGAGCCTGATCGACAACCGAATTCAGGGTGATCCGACGATGCGCTCCCAGGATCGCGGCAACGGCATTCATCTGTATGCGGTGCATGGCGCCCAGGTCATTGGCAACCAGGTGCGCGACACCCGCGATGGCATCTACATCGACACCTCCAACGGCAACCTGCTGCAAGGCAATACCCTGGAAGACCTGCGCTACGGCGTGCATTACATGTTCGCCAACGATAACCAGTTGATCGGCAATACCACTCGCCGTACCCGCACCGGCTACGCCCTGATGCAAAGCCGCAAGCTCACGGTGATTGGCAATCGCTCCGAGCAGGATCAGAACTACGGGATCCTGATGAACTACATCACCTATTCAACCTTGCGCGACAACTTCGTCACTGACGTGCGCGACGGCTCGACCGGCGACAGCATGATCAGCGGTGCCGAGGGCAAGGCGCTGTTCATCTACAACTCGCTGTTCAACAGCATCGAACACAACCACTTCGAGCACAGCGCCGTGGGCATCCATCTCACCGCCGGCTCGGAGGACAACCGCATCGCCGACAACGCGTTTGTCGGCAACCAGCGGCAGGTCAAGTACGTCGCCACCCGCTTGCAGGAATGGTCGGCGGATGGCCGGGGCAATTACTGGAGCGACTACCTCGGCTGGGACCGCAACAACGACGGCCTCGGCGATATCGCCTACGAACCCAATGACAACGTCGACCGTCTGCTGTGGCTGTACCCGCAGGTGCGGCTGTTGATGAACAGCCCCGGTATCGAGTTGCTGCGCTGGGTGCAACGGGCCTTTCCGGTGATGAAATCGCCGGGTGTGCTGGACAGTCATCCGCTGATGAAGTCATCCACTCAAACCCTGACCCAGGAGCCCGCAGCATGAACGTCATCGACATAGAAGGCGTTAGCCAGCGTTATGGGCACGCCACCGTGCTGCATCAGCTCAACCTCAGCCTGGCGGAAGGTGAAGTGCTGGGTTTGTTCGGGCACAACGGAGCGGGCAAGACCACCAGCATGAAACTGGTGCTTGGCCTGCTTCGGCCCAGCGAAGGGCAGGTCAGGGTGTTCGGCCGTTTGCCCAGTGATCCCCACGTGCGGCGCCTGCTCGGTTATCTGCCGGAAAACGTGACGTTTTACCCGCAACTGAGCGGTGTTGAGACATTGCGTCATTTCGCGCGACTCAAAGGCGCCGCGTTTGCTCAGGTGAATGTGCTGCTTGAGGAAGTTGGTCTGGCCGGTGCGGCGCATCGGCGGGTCAAGACCTACTCCAAAGGCATGCGTCAACGCCTGGGGCTGGCGCAAGCGCTGCTTGGCGAGCCGCGTTTGTTGCTGCTCGACGAACCGACGGTCGGCCTCGATCCCATCGCTACCCAGGACCTTTATCGCTTGCTCGATCGCCTGCGCAGCCAGGGCACCAGCATCATTCTTTGTTCCCACGTATTGCCGGGTGTCGAGGCGCACATCAACCGCGCGGCGATTCTGACCCAGGGCCGCTTGTTGGCCCTCGGCAGTCTTCGCAGTTTGCGTGAGGAAGCCGGGTTGCCGACGCTGATTCGCGCCAACGGCCTCAAGCACGCCGGGCCCTTGCAGCAACGCTGGAACAACGCCGGGCACGTCACCGAGCGCTGGGGCGTCGAAGGGCTTGAAGTGGCCGCGCTCAATGGCAGCAAGCTCGGGCTGTTGCGCCAATTGCTCAATGAAGACGAACCGGCCGACGTGGAAATCCATCAGCCGTCTCTGGAAGATATTTACCGCTACTACATGAGCCGGGCCGGTGCGGCGCCGATCGGGGAGGCTGTATGAACGCTGTCTGGAACATGGCCCGCAAGGAGTTCAGTGACGGTTTGCGCAATCGCTGGTTGCTGGCGATCAGTGTGTTGTTCGCGGTGCTGGCCATCGGCATCGCCTGGCTGGGTGCCGCAGCTTCCGGGCAATTGGGTTTCACCTCGGTGCCGGCCACCATCGCCAGCCTCGCCAGTCTGGCGACGTTTTTGATGCCGTTGATTGCGTTGCTGTTGGCCTATGACGCCATCGTCGGCGAGGACGAGAGCGGCACGTTGCTGCTGTTGCTGACATACCCGTTGGGTCGCGGGCAGATTCTGCTCGGCAAGTTTGTCGGCCACGGGTTGATCCTGGCGCTGGCGACACTGATCGGTTTCGGCTGCGCCATGCTGGCCATCGCGGTGCTGGTGGACGATGTCGAACTGAGCCTGCTGCTTTGGGCCTTTGGCCGGTTCATGGCGTCGTCGACGTTACTGGGCTGGGGTTTTCTGGGACTGGCCTATGTGCTGAGCAGCGTGTCGGCCGAGAAATCCACGGCGGCCGGGTTGGCGCTGGGTATCTGGTTCTTCTTCGTGCTGGTGTTCGACCTGGCACTGCTGGCGCTGTTGGTGCTCAGCGAAGGGCAGTTCAACCCCAAAGTGTTGCCCTGGTTGCTGCTGCTCAACCCCGCTGACATCTATCGCCTGATCAACCTCTCCGGTTTTGAGCCCGGTGCTGGCACCACGGGTGTGCTGACGCTGGGCAGTGATTTGCCGATGCCGGGCTCGATGCTCTGGCTGTGCCTGTCGCTGTGGGTGGCGGTGCCATTGGGCTCGGCCTGGCTGTTGTTTCGTCGCCGGGCGACATGAATTTCCACTTTGATAGTTTTGGAGGAGTTGACGATGAGTACGTTTTATCTGACGACGATGCGTGCGGTGGCGGGCCTGATGATGTGCCTGTTACTGACGGCCTGTGACAATCCGGCGCAAGCCACTTACAGCGACGCGGCCACAGCCTTTCACCCCAGTGATGAATGCCATGTCTGCGGGATGATCATCAACGGATTCCCCGGGCCCAAGGGCGAAGTGGTCGAGCGGGCCGGGGTCAAGAAATTCTGCTCCACGGCGGAAATGATCGGTTGGTGGTTGCAGCCGGAAAATCATCATGGCGATGCAAAACTGTATGTCCACGACATGGGCCGCAGCCCGTGGTACGCGCCGGATGACGCCCACCTGATCGATGCCAAAGACGCGTTCTATGTGGTCGGCACCCAACTCAAAGGCGCCATGGGCGTGGTGCTGGCGTCCTTCTCCAGTCGCGGGGCTGCTGAAAAGCTTGCCGCTGAACAGGGTGGTCGCTTGCTGCGCTTCAGCGAGATCACTCCTGCGCTGCTGCAGCAACACTAACGTCGTCGCGAAAATCTGATCGCCGTCAAGTCGGTATTTCTTCACCTGCTCAAAGATAGGGCTCGCTATGTCCCCAGTGCTTGGCATCCGTGATGCCCAGGAGTAAATGATGAATACCGAGTTTCAGGACCGTTTGGCGGTGGTCACGGGTGCCAGCTCGGGGATTGGCCTGGCACTGTGCGCCGCGCTGTTACCGCGCGGGGTCAAGGTGCTGGCGATGTCTCGGACCCTCGGTGAATTGCCGGCGTTGCAGCAGATCTACGGGGAACGGTTGCAGTGGTTTGCCGGGGATGTCACGAGTCAGCAAGACCTGCGCGAACTGGCCGAACGCGCGGCGGCGCTGGGTCCCGTGGACTATCTGGTGCCCAACGCGGGTATCGCCGAAATAGCCGACAGCCTGGATATGCAGGCCTTCCAGCGCCAGTGGGCGGTCAACGGTGCCGGGGCGTTGAACACCCTGGCGGCGTTGCGGGGTGAATTGGCGAGCCCGGCTTCGGTAGTGTTTGTCGGGAGTTTCCTGACCGGCTCGAGCTTTCCCGGGCTGGCCGCCTGCATCGCCAGCAAGGCTGCACTCGCGGCTCAGGCACGCACGCTGGCGGTGGAGTTCGCGAGTTTTGATGTGCGCATTAATCTGGTCTCGCCGGGAC
>NZ_JBBWCB010000242.1:0-4180 GCF_039888995.1 Pseudomonas rossensis
TCGTTGGATACCAACAATAAAGGCATGTACGAGCCGTGCCATGGTTCGGCGCCGGACATCGCCGGCAAAGGCATTGCCAACCCGTTGGCGACCATTCTGTCGGTGTCGATGATGCTGCGTTACAGCTTCAATCTGCAGGATGCGGCCGATGCCATCGAGAAGGCCGTCAGTCTGGTATTGGACCAAGGCCTGCGTACTGGCGACATCTGGTCGGCCGGTTGCACTAAAGTCGGTACGCAGGAAATGGGCGACGCAGTAGTCGCCGCGCTGCGGAATCTGTAATCTCTCGGGCCCGCTGCAACTTTCACTCTTGAAAGCAGCGGCCCACTTTTTAAAGAAGGTGTAGTTGCGATGAAACGTGTAGGTCTGATCGGTTGGCGCGGTATGGTCGGTTCCGTGCTCATGCAGCGGATGCTGGAAGAGCAGGATTTCGATCTTATTGAGCCGGTGTTTTTCACCACTTCCAATGTCGGTGGCCAAGGCCCGTCCGTGGGCAAGGACATTGCTCCGCTCAAGGACGCTTACAGCATTGATGAGCTGAAAACCCTCGACGTGATTCTGACCTGCCAGGGTGGCGACTACACCAGCGAAGTTTTCCCGAAACTGCGCGAAGCCGGCTGGCAGGGTTACTGGATCGACGCCGCCTCCAGCCTGCGCATGCAGGATGACGCGGTGATCGTGCTGGACCCGGTGAACCGCAAGGTCATCGACCAGCAGCTCGACGCGGGCACCAAGAACTACATTGGCGGCAACTGCACCGTCAGCCTGATGCTGATGGGCTTGGGCGGTCTGTTCGAAGCCGGTCTGGTCGAGTGGATGAGCGCCATGACCTATCAGGCGGCCTCCGGTGCCGGGGCGCAGAACATGCGTGAACTGATCAAGCAAATGGGCGCGACCCACGCCGCTGTCGCTGATCAACTGGCCGACCCGGCCAGCGCGATCCTCGACATCGACCGCCGTGTGGCCGAAGCCATGCGCAGCGACGCGTACCCGACCGAAAACTTCGGCGTACCGCTGGCCGGCAGCCTGATCCCGTGGATCGACAAGGAACTGCCAAACGGTCAGAGCCGCGAAGAGTGGAAGGCCCAGGCCGAGACCAACAAGATCCTTGGTCGCTTCAAGAGCCCGATCCCGGTCGATGGCATCTGCGTGCGTATCGGCGCCATGCGCTGCCACAGCCAGGCGCTGACCATCAAACTGAACAAAGATGTGCCGATCGCCGATATCGAAGGACTGATCAGCCAGCACAACCCTTGGGTCAAACTGGTGCCGAACAGCCGCGAAGCCAGCATTCAGGAACTGAGCCCGACGAAAGTCACCGGCACCCTGAACGTACCGGTTGGCCGTCTGCGCAAGCTGAACATGGGCACGCAGTACGTCGGCGCGTTCACCGTCGGCGACCAACTGCTGTGGGGCGCGGCTGAACCGCTGCGTCGCATGCTGCGGATCCTGCTTGAGCGTTGATCGATTGAAGTAATGAACGAACCCGTGCCTTGAAAGAGGTGCGGGTTTTTTCTTTTGGTATGTTTGTCGCCTGCAAAAAGATCGCAGCCTTCGGCAGCTCCTACATCGGCCGCGTGCAAACCCGATCCTGTAGGAGCTGCCGAAGGCTGCGATCTTTTGCTCTAAATTGCCGAACTGCCAACCACCCGGTAAAGTGCCGCTCCCCCCGTTTCGCCAGAGGTAGAACCATGAGCCAGTCCTTTGATATTGCCGTGATCGGCGCCACCGGTACTGTCGGCGAAACGCTCGTGCAGATTCTCGAAGAGCGCGACTTCCCTGTCGGCAATCTGCACCTGCTCGCCAGCAGCGAATCGGCCGGGCATTCGGTGCCGTTTCGCGGCAAGAACGTGCGGGTGCGGGAAGTCGATGAGTTCGACTTCAGTAAAGTCCAGCTGGTGTTCTTCGCTGCCGGCCCGGCGGTAACCCTGAGTTTCGCTTCGCGTGCCACGGCCGCCGGTTGCTCGCTGATCGACTTGTCCGGCGCGTTGCCGGCTGATCAGGCGCCACACGTCGTGCCTGAAGCCAACGCGCAGGTACTGGCCGGTATGAAAAAGCCGTTCCAGGTCAGCAGCCCAAGCCCTTCGGCCACCACACTGGCGGTAGTGCTGGCGCCGTTGCTCGGCTTGCTCGACCTGCAACGCATCAATTTGACCGCCAGCCTGGCCGTCTCCGCCCAGGGCCGCGAAGCCGTCACCGAGCTGGCACGGCAAACGGCCGAGCTGCTCAATGTGCGTCCGCTGGAGCCGACCTTCTTCGATCGGCAGATGGCCTTCAACTTGCTGGCGCAAGTGGGCAAGCCAGATGATCAGGGTCACACGCTGCTGGAAAAACGCCTGGTCCGCGAGCTGCGTCAGGTCATGGCGCTGCCTTTATTAAAGATTTCCGTCACTTGCATTCAAGCCCCGGTGTTTTTTGGCGATAGCTTTAACGTGACCTTGCAATCATCGAGCGACATCGACCTGGCGAAAGTCAACGCCGCCCTGGAAGACGCGCCCGGTATCGAGTGGGTGGAAGCCGGCGATTACCCGACGCCGGTAGGCGATGCGGTAGGGCAGGACGTGGTCTACGTTGGTCGGGTTCGCAACGGGATCGACGACCTGTCGGAACTAAATTTGTGGCTGACGTCAGATAACGTACGCAAAGGCGCAGCGCTCAATGCTGTGCAGGTGGCTGAATTGTTGATAAAAGACCTGCTGTAAAAGATACTTGGCAACAATTTGTCGAATGAATCCAGCCGGGCGCTATGCTTGGCCGGACTGCTGAAGGCGGGCTCCCTCCAGGGCTTTGCGTGGCATGAATGAAATGATCGCGCGCGACGACTCTTCGCCGCCGCGCGCAATGCCTTACGGCAGCGACTATCAACACCTTCTCGCTGGCCGAGGAATGTTCAAACAAAGGATGAGGCTATGGTTCAAGTTCGCAAACTGGTGTTAGCAATAGCGGCCGCCTCGGCGCTGTCCTCCGGTATGGCGCATGCCCTCGGGCTCGGGGAATTGACCCTGAAGTCGACGCTGAACCAGCCCCTGGTGGCGGAAATCGAGTTGCTCGACGTCAAGGACCTCACCGCTGCCGAAGTGGTGCCGAGCCTGGCTTCGCCCGAAGATTTCGCCAAGGCCGGTGTCGACCGCCAGGCGTTTCTCAATGACCTGACCTTTACCCCGGTGCTCAACGCCAGCGGCAAAAGCATCCTGCGTGTGACGTCCAGCAAACCACTCTCCGAACCCATGGTGAAATTCCTGGTTCAGGTGATGTGGCCCAACGGTCGTCTGCTGCGCGATTACAGCGTGCTGCTCGATCCGTCCAAATTCTCGCCGCAAACCGCTGATGCGGCTGCGCAGCCTGCGCCGACGCAAACCGTCACCGCACCGGTGACCGGTGGCACCGAACCAACCCAATACACCACCGCGCCGCGCGATACCCTTTGGGAAATCGCTGCGAAGGCGCGCAATGGCGGCTCGGTCCAGCAAACCATGCTGGCCATCCAGGCGTTGAATCCGGATGCCTTTATCGACGGCAACATCAACCGGTTGAAAGCCGGTCAGGTGCTGCGTCTACCGGATCAGACGCAGAGCACCAGCTTGCCGCAACCGAACGCCATTGCTGAAGTCTCCGCGCAGAACACCGCGTGGCGTCAGGGTCGTCGCTACGTGGCGAAGTCCGGGACCGGACAGCAGCAGCTCGATGCCACCAAGCGCGCTCGCGGCGAAGGCCCTTCGTCGCAAGCGGCGAAAGACAATCTGAGCCTGGTCTCTGCCGAGTCCGGCAAGGCCGGTGGCAAAGGCGCCGCCGGTGATGCCAAGAACTTGAGCAGCAAGCTGGCCGTGACCCAGGAAAGCCTCGACACGACCCGTCGTGACAACGCCGAACTGAAAGGCCGCATGACCGATCTGCAAAGTCAGCTGGACAAGTTGCAACGCCTGATCGAACTGAAGAACAATCAATTGGCCAAGTTGCAGGCTGAAGGCGCGGCGGGTGCGCCGGCACCAGGTACGACCGCTCCGGCAATGTCAGCCGAACTGGCGGCCAATCCTGCGGCAGCGCCTACGGAAGCGGCTCCGGTAACACCTGCACCAGGGGCTGCTGCGCCTGAGGCCACTCCGGCTCCGGTCGAGCAGCCTGTCGAGCCGACGCCGGCAGCATCCGACGATCAGCAATTCAAAGAACTGCTGACCAATCC
>NZ_JBBWCB010000243.1:0-4166 GCF_039888995.1 Pseudomonas rossensis
CGCATTCTCTTCGGCCTCCTGGCCTACGTCAGCCTGGGCATCGGTCTGATCGCTATCGTCGTACCCGGCTTGCCGACCACCGAGTTCATTCTGCTGGCCGCCTGGGCCGCGACTAAAAGCTCACCGCGCCTGAGTGCCTGGCTAGAAAACCACCGGTTGTTCGGGCCGATCCTCTGCAATTGGCGCAACGGCAAAATCATCACGCATCGGGCCAACATCAGCGCCACCGTCAGCATGTTGCTGTGCGCCGCCTTGATGTTGGTCATGCTCGATCATGGCTGGCCGATTTACCTGACCATCGCGGGCATGAGCCTGGGTAATTTATGGATCTGGTCACGGCCGGAATCCATGCCGCAAACTTCCTGATACACCGAGTCGTCTGCATTCAGCTTGCCACTCACCGCTCTCATCCGTAAGCGTCTCAACTCACCTTGCGTAAGTTAGGAAGGCATCCACTGATGCGGCAGCAACCGCACGATTTCACTTCAATTACTTGGGCCGGAACCGGTGCCTGTAGTGAAGGAGATATAGGTCCCAAGAATTCCAATTTTAGGGAACTGAATCCCTGAGTGAACCACTCACACCGTGTTCTGATTTTTTAGACGTATAACAAAAACCCACGCGACGAGGTCATGAGACTGTTAGCGGGAGACCTCGCAACTTACCAACTGCATCACTCTGCAAAGGGTCATTGAACATGTATATCGCCGTCAACCGCTTCAAGGTGAATCCAGGGTACGAAGCCAAATTCGAACATCTCTGGTCAACTCGCGAGACCTATCTGAGGGAGCTTCCGGGCGCCGTGGAATTTAATCTGCTGAAGGGACCGCAGAAGGACGATCACGTTCTGTATTCCAGCCAGACGATCTGGACCGACTACGCGGCCTTCGAGGCCTGGAGAACTTCGGAAGCGTTTAACGCCACGCATCGAGGTGACTCAAACGACCACCGCTCACTCTTTATCGGGCATCCTGAATTCGAAGGCTTCGAGGTCGTTCAGACCGTCAAATAGTGTCGGCGACAGTGCGTCCAGAGGTCTAATACGTTCACTGGCCTGTCGGTCAAGAGATCGATCCGCTGTTGGGTCGACAAGTTCGGCGCCGGCTTTGTGCATCGGGTTGAAGCCACCCGATGCTAGCCGGGCCAGCACCTTGCATCTGGACGATGGTGTGTCACGAACACAAGCGAAAGTTGCGTGATTCATAAACGACGCTTTGACGTTACAGCAAAGCCGGTGCAGCCCAATTGGTAAGGCAAGGAATACACCTTACTAAAAGAATCGGATACGCCGATAGTGCGGCACATCAAGATCAAGGCCGCCGCCAATCCGCATGCCTCCAACTGGGATGAATATTTCGAGTCCAGCTGGGGCAAGAGAATGCTCAATCGATACAGGGCGCGCGAAGATGTATCAGCGGTAGCAAGACGGCCTGTGCTCGGTCTGCCATAAGCCATCGCCATCCTCAAGCAAGCCGAAGCCGGTAGTCCGGCCCCCGAGCTGTGCCGCGAGCACGGCATCAGCTCTGCCACCTTTTACAAGTGGCGAACCAAGTTCGGCAGTATGGATGCGTCACTGATGGCTCGGTTGCGAGAGCTTGAGGAGGAAAACCGTCGCCTGAAGAAGATGGCCGAGGAACGTCTCAAAGACGAAATCATCCAGGAGGCGATGGTAAAAAAGTGGTGAAGCCATCTCGACGACGGGAGATGGCACTGCAAGCGGTTCGCTCAGGTCGGATCAACATCAAACTGGCATGTAGTGCCTTTGGTGTCAGCGTTGCCTGCTATCGCTACCAGCCGCGTTTGTCGTCTGAGAATGCACAGATTGCTGAGCTCCTGATTCGGCTGACGCACAACCAGCGCAACTGGGGTTTGGGCTTGTGCTTCTTGTACCTGCGCAACGTGAAGGGCCATCGCTGGAACCACAAGCGGGTGTACCAGATTTACCGCGAATTGGAACTCAACCTGCGGATCAAACCGCGCAAGCGCATTGTGCGGGAGAAGCCAGAACCCCTTATCGTGCCGGCAGCAATTAACCAGTGCTGGTCAATGGACTTAATGCATGATCAATTGTCTGACCTGACGCGCCACTCTCGCCAGATGAACGATAAACCCGCTCAATATTTTGCCGAGAAGTCGCGAACGTGCGCGAAGGTTTACCGGAGTATGCTCAATCCAATACCTACCCACTCGACAGCAGACTGCCGTAGCCAGAGCGGACTATGAGGCCAGGTTCAATGGCCAGTTACCTCCACAAATCAGGGGGGAGTTACAGCCCCCCAGACGAACCAGTACACTTACGACCCAGTGACGCAGGTTGAACGCACCCAATAGGTTGGCACGACGGCAAGCGTGCGGAAAAAAACGCCCGATTGCTACGTGCCCATCACCATGCCCTGCCGCCTCGGAGCGCACCCAAGGTGCAACGCCTGCGCAAGGTCTTCACGCGAAGTCTGTGCACCGCTATGGCACTGATGCCGCTTTCGACGCTGTAGGTATGTCGTCAAAGACGCGCCTGCGGCATTAATCAAGAACGTTGCCCAGGGTTGCTATTATTTGCTGGCGCCCTCCCCAACTCCAAGTCCTCGGGGCGAACTTCATTTCGCTGTGCCCGGACCAAACGTACGGCCGCCTTGTATGACTCGCTGGCAAGCGCAGGAACGCCCTGAGGCAGCACCTGCAGAATTCCGCGCGCAATGTGGAAGCCGTCCTCCACATATTCGCCCACCGAGCCCCGCGATTGCGTGCGAGGTAATTCCTTGCGCCGGGGGGTGGAGATGTTCTTGAGTGCCACGGCAAAGTGATCGGCTATGCTGGCCGAAACGCCCCCGTTTGCCTTGGTGAACGCGGTGGCCTCGGCTGGCACCTGATTGTTGGCGAAAAAAGGTTGTAGCGTTAACCCCGACTGGAAATAGGTCGCAATAATGTGCGCCAGTTTACCCCGCGTGCCGGCTTCACCGCCCAGTTCGGCAAGTTTTCCCAAACCCGAGCTCAGTGCAAGGCCTTCGCTCATACTCAGTATCCGGCTGGAAGCATCAGCGAGATTTTTCGCGTCGCGCGGGTCAAGATTTTGCGAAACGCGAACACGGGTTTCTTTGATAAGTTCGCCTAAAGGTTTGCGGGCTTTCACCAGGTGGTGCGTGGGAATTGCTTCATCTCCATGGGTTTGCAGATATTTGGCAAGCGCCTGCGTACTGGCCATTCCAAATCCCCCGGCTGCAGATGCCACTGCCTTAATATGCGGCGATGATGCGTTGACCGTCGTGAACTGCTTTACCACATCGAGTAACGCCTGCGCCGCACCGAAAGTCGTAAAGCCAGTGAAATCTCCACTCACCGTCCCAAAGTTCCAAGCGTTCTGAGCTCGCGTATAGTCTTCACAGCGCTGAGACCGCGCGGCGTCGATGGCCTGTCGCTCGGGGTCAGGCCGATGAACTCGTCTGCCGTTTTGCGTCACATCATGCAGTGCCTTTGGGTAAACAGCACTGGGATCCGCCTTCACTACCCCCAAACCAATTGTTCCGTCCAGCACCGCTTGACTGAACGGCTTCAACCCGTCACCGACAATTTTATGGGCTGAACCCGTCACTGCTGCGGCACCAGCGATTTGTTCAAGAACAGACCGGTTCACGAGCGACGCTTGCGCTTGCGTTTGTGCTTCGCCAAAGTGCAGAAAGGATGCGATAGCCTGAGGAATTCCTTGACCCAATGCTATCCGAAGCGCCGATACTGGATTTTTAGACTCCGCCTTCAACCGATCAACATACTCAGCGCGCCCGAGGTTTTTTAGCGCAACATCCAAAATTTCATTGTCGGTGGTGAGCGCGTTCAATGGCGCATTCTCGTCTGTTCGTAACAGGCTGAATTCGTCTTTAAGGGCACGCCACCGATCTCGCTGGTCCGCCGCAGCTTCTCGAACGGACAATGACTGCTCAATATCCATTGCTGCGGCCGCTGCACTTTCCATACGCCCCTGAAGAAAACTTTCCAACTGTTCAGGGAACTCCTCGTGCAGAGTATTTGTGAGCGTCTTCGCGCGCAGGCCAAAAGCTTGATGACTCGTTTCGATGTCGCATTGCTCTTCAACGGAACGGGCTGATGCAGAGCATGCTTCAATATAAAGTGAATGGCAGGCACCCAATAACTTACCTATCCGATCACAATGTGCT
>NZ_JBBWCB010000244.1:0-4162 GCF_039888995.1 Pseudomonas rossensis
GTACAGGCGCAGGTTGGCGATCGGCTTGCCGATTGGCACGATCAGGTCGTCCACCGAACAGCGCCATACCGAGACGTCGATGGCCGCTTCGGTCGGGCCATAGAGGTTGACCAGTGCCGCCGGGTGTTGAGTCATGAAACGCCGCACCAGGTCCACCGGCAGGGCTTCGCCGCTGGCGAACACCTGACGCAGGCTGCGGCAGTTGACCAGGCTCGGCTCTTCGACAAAGGCGCGCAGCATCGACGGCACGAAGTGCAGGGTGGTGACCTGCTCTTGCTGGATCAATTGGCTGAGGTACGCCGGGTCACGATGGCCGTCCGGGCGAGCGACCACCAGGGTGGCGCCAGTGATCAGCGGCCAGAAGAATTCCCATACCGACACGTCGAAGCTGTACGGGGTTTTCTGCAAGACGCGGTCGTTCGGGCCAATCGGGAAGGCGTCTTGCATCCAGTGCAGACGGTTCATCAAGGCGCCGTGTTCGTTCATCACGCCTTTCGGTTGGCCGGTGGAGCCGGAGGTGTAGAGCACGTAGGCCAGGTCGCTCGGGCTGACGCTGATCGGTTCACCGCTTTCTGCTTTTGGCAACGTATCCAGCGTCCAGGCGTTGTGCCCGACCGGCAAACGCGCCAGCCACTGCGCTTGGGTCAAGGTGACCTGAGCATCAGCATCCGCAATCAGGAACGCCAACCGCGTAGCCGGCAATTCCGGATCCAGCGGCAACCACGCCGCGCCGGCATGCACGATACCGAGCAAGGCCACGACCATTTCCACGGAGCGCTCCATGCACACCGGCACGATGGCACCGCTGCCAATACCGGCAGCGCGCAAGGCGCGGGCTACGGTTTGCGCGCGTTGATCGAGTTCTGCGTAACTCAGACGCTGGCCTTCGAACACCAGCGCCGGGGCGTTGGGGCTGAGGGCCACTTGTTGGGTCAGGGCCGTGTGCAGGTTGGTCGGGCCGCTGTAGTCGCGTTCGGTCGCGTTCCACTCGACCAACTGGCGTTGACGCTCCGGCACCGTCAACGGTGACCAGTCGCCAAGGCGGGCCTGGGGAGCATCGAGCATTATTTCGAGCAATTGTTGCCATTGCGCCAACCAACGTCGGGCCGTGGTTTCGCTGAACAGCGCGGCACGGTATTCGAGCAACACCGACAGCACCTCGCCGTCATGCACTTCCCAGTTCAGATCGAACTTGGTCGCCTGAGCGGTTACCGCTCGTTCGCGGACCTGCAATTGTGGCCAGTGACTGGCCGAAGTGTCGGCGTTCTGCATCACGAACAACACCTGGAACAGCGGCGTCTGGCCGAGGCTTCGCTCCGGCGCCAAGTGCTCAACGACCTGGTCGAACGGCACGTCCTGATGCTGCTGGGCGTCCAGCACGTTATTGCGCACCTGGCTCAACAACCCTTCGAAATTCAGCGCTGGGTCGAGGTCTGCGCGCATCACCAGTGTGTTAACGAAGCAACCGATCAGCGGCTGCAGTTCAGCCAGCGGACGCTGGGCCACTGGGCTGCCGATCCGCACGTCGCGTTGGTTGGCGTAACGTCCCAACAACAACTGCGCCGCACTGAGCATCAACATGTACAGGGTGGCGCCGCGTTGCTGGGCGAACTGACGCAAGCGTCCCACCAGTTGTGGCGGCAGTTGCAGCTGCACCGCGCCTGCGGTCGGTTCGAGCAGGTTTGGACGACCCTGTTCGGTGGGTAGATCCAGCAGGTAGTTGCCGTCTTCCAGCTGGGTGTGCCAGTAGTCGAGTTGGCTGCGGAACAGTGTTTGTTGCCCTGATTCACGCTGCCAGAGTGCGTAATCCGGGTATTGCAGGGCCAGGTTCGGCAGTGCAGCGACGGTGCCTTGGCACTGGGCCGCGTAGAACTGCGCCAGTTCATCCAGCAGGTTCTGGCTGGACGCATCGTCGGTGGCGCAGTGATGGACGGTCAGCAACAGCAACGCCTGGGCGCGAGCGCTGCGTTGTATCAGCGTGGCGCGGATCGGCACTTGGCTGGCAAGGTCGAAACGGTGCCCGGTTTCGGCGTGGATGGCCTCGTCGGTCAGCTGTTGCCAGGTATCGTCAGTCGCCGCATCCAGCGCTGCCACGCGCAAGGTGAGGTTGACCTGCGGTTCGATGATCAGCGCCAACTCGCCATCGGTCTCACGCACGATACGGCTGCGCAGGATTTCGTGGCGTTGAACCACGCTGTTCAGGGCCGACTGCAAGGCCTGGGTGTTCAGCTCGCCGTCGAACTGCACGGCGCTGACCACGTTGTATTCGCCACCGCCAGCACTCAATTGTTCGAGGAACCACAAGCGTTGCTGTTCGAACGACAACGGCAAACGGGCGGGACGTGCCACCGGGATGAATGTTGCCTCGGGGGCTTGCAGCGGCTCACCCAACAGGGCTGCCAGCGCATCAAGGGTCGGGTGTTCGAACACTGCACGCAGCGGCGGAACCGTGGTGAACTGTTGGCGCAGACGGGCAAACAGCACCGCCGCCAACAGCGAATGACCACCGAGGTAGAAGAAATGACTGTCGCGACCAATCTGGGTCAGCGGCACGTTCAACAGTTCGGACCACAGGGCGGCGAGTTGTTGTTCGGCGACAGTGCGCGGTGGGTCCTGGGCGTCGGGTTTAGTCTGAATGTCCGGTGCAGGCAGGGCCTTGCGGTTGAGTTTGCCGTTGTCGGTCAGCGGCAACTCATCGAGCAGCACAAACGCCGACGGCACCATGTAGTCGGGCAGGGCGGCGCCGATGGTTTTGCGCCAGGCGTTGATGTCGGCCTGCTGATCGCAGGTGACGTAAGCCACCAGACGCTTGTCGCCGGGCACGTCTTCACGGGCCAATACCACCGCCTGACGCACCCCCGGTTGGGCGCCGATCAGCGCTTCGATTTCACCCAGTTCGACACGGAAACCACGGATTTTCACCTGATGGTCCATGCGCCCCAGGTATTCGAGTTGGCCGTCAGGGAGCCAGCGCACCAGGTCACCGGACTTGTACATCCGCGCACCCGCCAGCGGCGAGAACGGGTCGTCGATGAACACCTTCGCGGTCTGTTCGGTGCGATTGAGGTAGCCCAGGGTCACGCCGGCACCGCCGATGTGCAGTTCCCCCGGTACGCCGACCGGCATCGGATTGAGGAAGGCATCGAGTACGTACGTGCGCACGTTGGCGATTGGCCGCCCGATGATCGGACGCTGCGGGAAATCGTCGACGGCGCAACCGGTCGCATCAACCGTGCATTCGGTCGGACCGTAGGTGTTGAAGAAGCGGCTGCCGGCAATCGACGGCAGACGCTGCCAAAGCTGCGCATCCACCGCATCGCCACCAAACAGAACGAAGCGCGGCAAATACACTTCGCCACGACGCACGCCGTCACTTTCGAGCAGGGCCTTGAGCTGCGCCGGAGTGCATTCGAAGGCTTCCAGGCGGGTTTCGCGGAAAAACTGCGCCAGGGCCTCGGGGTCGTAGCGCACGTCTTCCGGAGTCAGGTACAGGCTATGGCCGTCGAGCAGCAAGATGAGCTCGGCCACCGAACTGTCGAAGGCAAACGAGTAGTTGAAACTGGTGCGCATCGGCTGATCGGTATAGCGGCGATACAAGCCATGGATGCGCGCCCAGGCCAGGTTGACCACCGAGCCGTTGGTAACCAGCGTGCCCTTGGGCTTACCGGTCGAACCGGAGGTGTACATGATGTAGGCCAGGTCATCGGGACCGGCCAGTGGCGTGAGGTTGCTGTCCGGCTGATCGGCGAACAAGGCCGCGTCACTGTCCAGCCGCAGACGCGGCAGTTCGGCGCCCAACTGTTCCATCAAGCCTTGCTGGCCGAGGAACAACGCCGGTTGCGCGTCTTCGAGCATGTACGCCAGACGATCCACCGGGTAGGTCGGGTCCAGCGGCACATAGGCGCCACCTGCTTTTAGAATGCCGAGCAATCCGATCAACAACTCCAGCGAACGCTCGACACACAGCGCCACCGGACGATTTGCGACCACACCGCGACTGCGCAGGTAATGCGCCACCTGGTTGGCCCGGCGGTTCAGTTCGCCGTAGCTCAGGCTGCGACCTTCGAAACACAGCGCGTCACGATCCGGGGTGCGCTCGGCCTGCTGTTCAAACAGCTGGGCGAAGGTCAGGTGCTGTGGCACCTCCATCTCGGTGCGGTTC
>NZ_JBBWCB010000245.1:0-4078 GCF_039888995.1 Pseudomonas rossensis
ACATTGATGTTGGATGTTATGGCCTCATCGCGGGCAAGCCCGCTCCCACAGGTATTTCCTGTGGATGCAGTATTTGCATTACACGCGGAATTGATCCATCAAACTCTGCTGCTGATTCGCCAGGCTATTGAGCGACTGACTCACCCGCGCCGATTCATTCGCCTGCCTCGACAACGACTCCGTCACATCCCGAATCGTCGCCACGTTGTTGTTGATCTCCTCGGCCACGGCGCTTTGCTCTTCAGCGGCACTGGCGATCTGCAAGTTCATGTCGCTGATCACCGTCACCGCTTCACCAATCTGCCGCAGTGCCGTCACCGCCTGACCCACCTGTTCGACGCTGCCCTGAGCCTGACGATGGCTGTTGTTCATCGAGCCGACCACGTCCTGAGTGCCACTCTGCAACTGCTCGATCACCAAGCGGGTTTCCTCGACAGATTCCTGGGTCCGGCGTGCCAGGTTGCGCACTTCATCGGCCACGACGGCAAAACCGCGTCCGGCTTCACCGGCACGAGCGGCCTCGATGGCGGCGTTAAGCGCCAGCAGGTTGGTCTGTTCGGCGATGGCCCGGATCACTTCCAGCACTGAACCGATCTTCTCGCTGTTGGCCGCGAGGCCTTCGACTTGAACCATCGCCGCGCTCATGTCGGCGGCGAGGTTGTCGATGCTGGCGGTGGTGCGGTCGATCACGGTCAAACCGCGGCGGGTCGCCTGATCCGCATCCCGCGCTGCCTGTGCGGCTTGCGCTGCACTGCGAGCAACGTCCTGGGCGGTGGCGCTCATTTCGTGGGAAGCGGTAGCGACCTGATCCACCTGACGGTATTGCTGTTCCATGCCGGCGCTGGTCTGGGTGGCGATGGCGGACGACTGATCCGCCGTGCTGCGCGCGTCCTGCACCGAGCGTTTGACCTCGGCGATGATCGGTTGCAACTTGTCGAGGAAGCGGTTGAACCAGCCGGCCAATTGGCCGAGTTCGTCCTGCTTGTCGTAGGCCAGGCGGCGGGTCAGATCGCCTTCGCCGCTGGCAATGTCTTCGAGCATGTGCGCCACACCCAGGATCGGCTTAGTCACGCTGCGGGCCATCAGCCACACCAGCATCAGGCCAATCAACGCGGCCAGCACACCCAGGCCGAGTTCGACCAGGGTGCCGGCGGTGTTGCTGTCATCCAGTTGTTTTTTCAGCGCTTCGGCGGGGCCGACCAGGACTTTCTCCGGCACATCGAGCAACACGCCCCAGGACTTGCCACCGGGAATGGGCTGGAACGGCGACAGCACTTTGAGCTGTTGATTGCTGTGCAGGCTTTCGGTCTTGCTGCTGGTGGCGAGCATGCGGACCAGCTCGGCACCGTTGGTCTTGTCCACGGAGTCCAGGCGCTGGCTGAGCTTGCTGGCGTCCGGGCTGTAGCCGGCCAGCAAACCGACCGGGCTGATGATGCTGACGTTGGTCTGGCCGTCATAGAGCTTCTTGCTCGCACCCTGGCTGACGGCTTGCAGGCTGTTGAGGTTGATGTCCACCGACAGCGAAGCGATGACCTTGCCGTTGACCATCAGCGGGAAAACGATGCTGGTCATCAGCACGTTCTGGCCGTCGATCACGTAGAAGTAGGGTTCGATCACGCAGGGCTTGAGGGTCGTGCGCGGGCAGGTGAACCAGGCATTGGCCGGTTCGCCGCTGGGGCCGGTGCTGGTGTCGGCCATGTCGCTTTCGGGCAGCGCCATGGACGTCACTTTACCCGGTGTCGGTTGCGACCAATAAAGGGCAAAACGGCCCTTGTCGTTGCTGCCCAGCTCAGCTTGGCCGGCGAACAGATCGTCCTTGCCGTCCAGCGCGTTGGCTTCGAACACCAGCGAGAGGCCGAGCAGTTCCGGGTTGGCTTGCAGGGCCGACTTGACCTGACGCGTCAGGTCTTCACGCAGGTCAAAGGCATCGAGGAAGCGCTTCTCGGCCTGGTCGCGCAGGAACAGCACCTGACGCGAAAAGCCGTGGCCATATTGATAGGCATCCATGAACTGCTGGCGAATCCCCAGCGCCTGGTTTTCACCCTGGGATTCGATCCGGGCCTGGGCGGCTTCGGTGAGCATCTCCATGCTGGATGCTTTCACCATCTCGGAGCTGTGCTCCATGCGATACAGCGAAAGACCCACCAGCAGGGTCACGATGCCGGCCAGGCACAGCCCGGCCAGCAGGGTGATTTTCCATTGAATGGAAAGTTGTCTGAGCGACATGGAGACGTCCTTTATTCGATAAATATCTGAGACTTTGCACTGTAACGGCCGTGATTCGGCTTTCTTTATTCGCGCGATTAAATAAGCCATCACACGAAACCTGTAGCAGCTGGCGAAGCCTGCGTTCGGCTGCGCAGCAGTCGTAAAACCTGCTTGCACGTTCTGCCAGATACACCGCGTCAGCTGGATTACGACTGCTTCGCAGCCGAACGCAGGCTTCGCCAGCTGCTACAGGGGGGGTGTTGGCTTTGACAAGGCGGCAGCGGTCCGGCACAGTGCGCGCCCTCTAATAAAACCCTCTCATTCAATCCGCTGGCGGCTCTTTGCAGACTGCCGGTCGGACTCTTTCCGTTTGCCTTGAGGTAACGATGATTAATGCTGTAATTGCCGCGGTCGGCGTCATGCTGATCCTCAGCCTGTCCCGCGTGCACGTCGTAATCGCGCTGATCGTGGGCGCCCTGGTGGGTGGTTTGACCGGTGGTCTGGGCATCGACGCAACATTAAAAGCCTTCAACAGCGGCCTCGGTGGCGGCGCGACGGTTGCGTTGTCCTACGCATTGCTCGGCGCTTTCGCAGTGGCCATTGCCAAGTCCGGCCTGGCACACGCCCTGGCCGACAAAGCCTTGCTGATGGTCGACCGCCAGCACGCCAGCGGTGGCCGCCAGGTCAAATGGCTGTTGATCGGTTTGCTGTGGGTGGTGGCCATCGCTTCGCAGAACCTTCTGCCGATACATATCGCCTTCATTCCGCTGCTGGTGCCGCCGCTTTTATATGTGCTGACCAAGCTGCAACTGGATCGCCGGTTGATTGCCTGTGTCATGACCTTCGGCCTGATTACGCCGTACATGTTCTTGCCCGTGGGCTTCGGCAATATCTTTCTTAATGAAATCCTGCTGGCCAACGTCGCCCGTAGCGGCGTGGACATCAGCGGCATCAACGTCACCCATGCCATGGGTATTCCGGCATTGGGCATGGTCGTCGGGCTCGCGGCAGCGTTTGTCAGCTATCGCAAGAAGCGCGTCTACGATCTGGAAAAGATCGAGCAAGTCGAACAGGTCGCGGTGCAGTACAACCCGCTGAGCCTGATGGTCGCCGGTCTAGCCATCGCGGTGGCGTTCATCATTCAGCTGTTGCTGGATTCGATGATTATCGGCGCGCTGACGGGTTTCCTGATCTTCTCGGTCTCGGGCATTGTGAAGTGGCGCGACACCGATGACCTGTTCACCGAAGGCATGAAAATGATGGCGATGATCGGCTTCATCATGATCGCCGCGTCCGGGTTTGGCGAAGTGATTAAAGCCACCGGGCAAGTGCAAACGCTGGTCGAAACCTCGGCTTCATGGATCGGCCACAGCAAAGCCATTGGCGCGTTGCTGATGTTGTTGGTGGGCCTGTTAGTGACCATGGGCATCGGCTCGTCGTTTTCCACCGTACCGATTCTGGCGGTGATTTTCGTGCCGTTGTGCGTGCAACTGGGCTTCAGCCCATTGGCGATCGTTTGCATCGTCGGCACTGCTGGCGCCTTGGGTGACGCCGGTTCGCCAGCCTCAGACTCGACCCTCGGCCCGACCTCCGGTCTGAATATCGACGGCCAGCATCACCACATCTGGGACACCGTGGTCCCGACCTTCCTGCACTACAACATCCCGTTGCTGGCGTTCGGTTGGGTAGCGGCGATGGTCCTGTAACCGCATTCAACTTTTGACCTGGCGTGCCGTTAAAGCCTTTAACCACGCCAATAAAATCAAAAGAGTGAACCGTCATGCGCATGAGCCTGAAGGCTAAAGTCCTGTCCCTTGCCGTCCTCCCGGTGTTGCTCTTTGCGCTGGTCATCAGCCTGACCACGTTGTTC
>NZ_JBBWCB010000246.1:0-3940 GCF_039888995.1 Pseudomonas rossensis
TTGCATGGGCTTGGTTTTGCGATAAATTTTGGACCGCTAGGGCAGCCGGCCCGCCGGTCAAAGATAGAAGGGTTGTTCAAGCGGATAACACACAGAGTGATGCAGCAACTTCCCTCTACAACCGGAAGTTCGCCGGAGCGTGGGCGTGCGGAAGCACCTGAAGCAGCCGCCGTATACTATCAAATCGACGTGGACGACGCACTTGAGGTCATGGATGTATATACTGCGAATTATAACGGGACCCCTCAGGGCGGATTAAATAAGGTCAACAGTCCGCTCGACGTTATGCATGGCTATGCATCCGACAAACTTATGCTGCTGCCTTTAACATCGGAAATATATCTAAATAGCATTGCCTTGGGAAGTCTCTCGCGGCACGCACGAGTCACCGGTAGCGTAAAAAAGGGTGTCCGTCCTCGTATCAAGCTGGACCAAGCGATTTATACCAGTCCAGAACTGGCGAACTCCCCGCATCTTATCGGGCAACAGCTTTTGGTTCGTATCACGCCTCATGACTATCGTTATGTCGAGGCTTACTTGTCTGATGGAATCTACTTTGGCCAACTGAGGGTGGAGGCCGCATGGCGCAACGTTCCCCATAGTGTGACTACCCGACAGTTGGTGAACAGAGCCTATGCGAAGCGGGAGTTTGACATTATGGAGGGAGAGCATCCTGTATTGGCTTGGCAGAAACATCTGCGAACGAACGCGAACGCCAGAAACAATCTCGAACTGAAGAGGCTTCAGGAGGAGATAGACAAAGCGCCTCAGCTGCCAACCGTTGAGAGACCTGAGTCAGAAACCCTAGAGCCTACGTCGGTTGTTACAGAACGTTGGAAAACACTTGAAATTCTGAAATAAGGTATTGCCATGGAATACTCTAATTCGTTACTTAGCAGAGAATACAGGCTCAACACTCCGGCCCTGATGGCGGTCGTGCAGAACGCTTGCTTTAAAGTCTTGATGCGTAAAACCGGTGTCGTATTTACTGGGGAGCCGCGCGTGGGAAAAACATATTGCTGTGAAGCACTAATGGACGAAATCCCCAAAAAATTCCCAAACGTCTACGTCTTCATGATGCCCGCAGGCAATCAGGATATAACAGCACCCAGATATTCCTCAGTTGTACATCAACTGCTTGAGCAAGAAGGGATCGTCCCAAAATCTCGAACAACATTCATCCAGCGCCAATCGATGCTTCTGGAGCGTTTAAAAATCAGGGCTGCCGAGAAGTCAGCCAAACAAATCGTATTGCTAATCGATGAGTTACAGCGGCTGTCGGTCGCTGACTTCGATCAGTTGGCCGACTTATATAATAAGTTGCGCGGTTTTAGGATCACCTTGACGGTGATTTCATTCGCTATGCCTTCGATTGAAAAAACAGTTACTGACTTCCTTCAAAACGACGATAGGCACATCATCGGTAGGTTCTTGTCAGACATCAAGCCGATGTTTGGGGTCACCACTTTGGCGCAGCTTGGCAATGTACTAGGGCTGTATGACGATAGTTCAATCAATGGCGGAAAAACTTGTAGTTATACGGAAGACATTTTGCCGAACGCTCACTTGGCAGGATTTAAGATCTCAGACCTGGCGGAGGATATTTGGCGTGAAATGTCGCGCGTGGCGTCAGGCAAGTATGTAAACAACCTGCCGATGGAACATGTCACGCAAACTGTCGCATACTTACTTTTGATACTCAGCCAAGAGGATAAGCCCGGCCTGATGGTTTCGCAAGACCTTATAGAAGAAGCCGTACGGGAAAGTAACTTTAAAGAATTTTGTCGTAAAATTAGTAAATAGCGAGGTGCCTAATGAAAGATATATTTTACCCGGCGGGCGGCCCTATGCCTTACGAATCTATCTACTCTATTTATTTAAAGGTCTCTCATGCTAATTTTTTGTCATTGAACGCTGCGGTTGGTAAAACCCAGGACATTATCTCTGATCATCAGTGGGCCCAGCATAAACTCACCAAAAAACTTAAGCGGAAATTTAATGGTCTAGAGGATCACCTTCCTTGGTCGTACGTACCTGCTGCTGCATTAGGACGTGCCACAGATGAGCTGCGCTTCTGTCAGGACTGCGTTAAATTTGGCTACCACTCGGTATTCAATTCGGTCAGCTTTCACCAGGTTTGCATTTTGCATAAATGTGCACTGAAAGTGGCATGTCGCTCTTGCACCAAGAATTTCTTTCGAGGATTTCGGGATAGTATTACCATCCCAAACATAATGGACTTATGCGAAAATTGTGGATTTTTAAATATAGGGTTTTACACCGAGCTCAGCATGCGTCGAGGTAAAGAGTTAATGGGCGCATTACGTAGCACTGGGGAAGCGCAAGCGCGTTGGTATAAGGCCATCCAAGAACTAGGCGGAAGTGGTTGCGGTTATTGCGACATGTACTATACCAATAGCATTTCTCGAGCTGAATTGACTGGGCCGTTTGAGAAAATCTTACAGTTGCAAAGCCCTGAGGTAATCGCGCGTACTCGTTGCGATGATCAGCCCATTGCCTTGGTTGGGCGCTATAGAGTAAGGGGGCGTGCGGGCGGGCATGGTCGGCTTGGAAAATTCAGCGCTAAAGATAAGCTGCGTTTGCATTCGAATCAGGAGATTTTTGCCAAGATCGAGCAGCGCTACTTTGCTCATCACCGTGCCTGTCTTGCCGAGCTCAATGAAATCACCGCGTACCCTGATGGAGCGGCGAGATCCACTGTGTTTTGTCCAATGGCGCTAGCATATGTGCTAATGCGAATGAAGTACCGGTACGAGGTATGGCCGACGCCCGGTAGCGTTTCAGTTCTACGCCTTGATAGCAGTAACAATCCATTACCAACATTTGCTCCATGTTGGAATTATCGTGAGGCTGCGTTGGTATTTTTGTCTATTCTTGGACGGTTACAGTTTCATGTGGCTCAGGGCGACAACTTTATTTTGCTAAGTCGACCGGAGATTAAGTACTTTGGTGGGCGTAGCTGGCCAGTTATATTCAGACGGACCTCATATCCTTTTCGCGTGTTATGCCGAGGGCCGATGCCTACAATCAAAGTTGAGCGTTCCGGATTTGGAGGGCCAATACTTGTCAGGTGCCAAGCAACGGTTACCGACCTTGTTAGGCGTTCGACAAAGGAAGTTGTCGTCTAGCTAACGGGAGGATAAATTGATGACGGAGCAAGTCGCCCCGCATTGGCGGCAAAGTGGTTACATCTGCTCAGTCTCGTCCCAAGAGTCTATTAGCAGATTACTCGCTCGACTACTCAGCAGAGACCCAGCTTGGAAATAGCCCATTACTGTGCCGACGCTACGGTGCTCGGTCATGGCCATCACTTCACCGAGCGGCACGCCCTGGCGACCGGCTTCGGTGACAAACCCCGACCTTAAACTATGCGCCGCCCAATCGCCGTCCAATCCGGCCAATTGGGCGCGGCGCTGGACAATGCGTGCAACTTGGTCCGCCGACAGCGCAGTGGTGCCAACCTTGTCACCTTTGTACAGCCGGCGGAACAGCGGCCCGCTGTCAGCAGGTGCCGCCGCTAGCCAGGCAGCGAGCGCATGCGCTGCCGGGCCGCGCAGCGGCTTCTCACGGCGCACCCCGCCGGTTTCAGTCTTAGTGGTGCCGAGGGCGTACAGCCAGGTGTCAGCATCCAGTTGGCGCACGTCGCCGACCTGCAGGCCGACCACCTCGGACCGCCGTCGACCGCCACCGCTCCAGGCCAGCAAGAGCAGGGCGCGATCCCGCACGCCGCGCACGCCATCGCTGCAGGTGGCGAGCAGGGCCTGCAACGGCTCGAGCACGATAGCGGTTTTTTTACGTACGTTCAGACCCTGGCGGGACTGTGCCTTACGTGCCTCGCGCAGCAAGGTCTTCAGCGTAGGCGCTTCGGTCGGGCTGTCCCATTCCTGAATCCGGTGCCATTTACCGAGCACCGCTAGAC
>NZ_JBBWCB010000247.1:0-3897 GCF_039888995.1 Pseudomonas rossensis
GGCAGTAAAAAGCCGTTTGGGGTTGCACGGAATTGCCCCCAACTGCATCACCACTGACCAGTCATTTGCATCGGACTTGACCAGCGCACATGGGAATGACGATCGGCAGAGAACGGCCAGAAGCGGACGGTCGCGTTATATTCACTCTAGAGGAGGCACAAGGGGGCTGATGTCAAACCTATCGATTCTCAGTCGGCTGGAGGACTCGCTGGCAGCCTACAGCAATGGAACGTTGGCTCGCGGTGTCTTCATAGCCTTCCTTAGCAACAGCATTTGTGCGCTGGAAGGTGTACCGCTCAGCGTTACCCATGAACTTCGAGAACATGAATACGCCATCGAGATGGAAGGTTATTTTGACGACGAAGGGTTCGAGTCCCAGCAAAATTTAGCTCAAGAAAGCCTGTTTGACTGGATACAGGAGCTCAAGCGTATTTACGGAGCCTAAGGTCTAGAACGCGATGAGGTCGTGTCCCGAATACGATGCAGCTTCCCCGCTGTATTCCTATCGACGCGGCTCTCGTGTCAGCTGTTAATCTCGCGGCCACTTTTTTTAATCTCATGCTTTATAAAGCAGCGCTTAGGTTGACCGACCTAAGCCTTAGAACAACGCAAGCGTTCACATCGTTTCCAGGCCGACAGTGGCCAGCCTCGGCCGGCTAGCTCCAAATCTATCGACCGCTCCTAACGGCTGCTATGGGTCGTTTCTTACCTCTCGCGACGGGCCAAAAACGGCCAAAAGCGGCCGGCGAGTACCAACAAGAGTCGGAGATCAGTGGGGCGTTCGGTTGCGTTTACTAAGCCAGGGGCTATTCAATGCTACGCTTCCTGTGATTCGTACTCGAACCCTCATCTAGGGCCAAAAAATGACAGCACTGAGGTTCTTTTTCGTGAAGTACAGATATCGCCTCAAGTCGTCGCTCGATAGCGAGTCCTGGTCCGAAGGCACAAGGCCGATTCGGGCGGATGGCCAATAAGATGCCAATTACAGTGCTAGGCAAATGCTCCCGCAGGAGATGCCAGATCATGTGGTGGAAATTTTAGACCTCAGAAACGAACCATAGGCCGCATACATGTCAACCGAACACCATCAAGCAACATCTGTGTCGCTTCCTCCGGAGTCGGCGATTGCTAAAGCCTACGCATCGATGAATCTCGCCGACGCTTACTCGATCGAGCTTCCCACCGGAGCGTCAACCAATCCCGAATTGTTGGCGAGGTTCATCTTCGCTCACCAAGCGCCTTGGGTCAGCAGCCTCTTAACGGTTCGAGACGCGCTCGTAGCCGGTTTCGGCCTCAAGACAGCTAAGCATCTCGCATCACTGGATGCGGAGAGCGGAGCGGGCCGACTCGGCATCTTTAAGATCTACAGCACAAGTCCAACTGAAGTTGTTCTTGGAGAAGACGACAAGCACCTGGACTTCAGGCTCTCTGTTCTGTGTTCCGGTCAGTCGTCGCCGGGAGCTAAACGTCACTTGACTCTGTCGACCGTTGTTCATTGCCACAATCGCTTAGGTCGTCTCTATATTTTTCTCATTGCCCCGTTTCATCGCTTAGTCGTTCAGTCCAATCTTCGTAGTGCGGCACGGATCGGCTGGCCGTCGGCGACGGAGGCGTAAGCCAAAGTCCAAATCATCATGCGCGGCCAACTGAGGTCTAACCCTTCCCTCAACTCGGACCGCAACCGAAGACTGCCGCTGCGCGGCATAGGTTGCGGCCTGTTAGCTCGGCTTTGAACGACAGCTTCCGGGAAGCATGACCGACGGCAAAGGGTCGAAAGCTGCTTGCTCCGCTATTGCAGCGGAACATACACATCTGTTTGCCATTGATCCTGTGGTGTCTCGGGATGGACGCTCAGGTAATTGAAGAATAGCGGCTGGTCACGGAGTTCCTCTCCACTGGCAGGAAGCCAATCGCGGTAAATCGGATAGATCGTTTCGCCGATGTGATCCGGTGACCCCGCGTGTCGCACCACGACGTAGCGACCGGCAGGAATGACGATCTCGTGCACGCCGAACTCATTCGGCGCCACGGCCTCGTGAATCTCGCCGCAGATTGCGAAGCGGAATGCTTGTGGAGGTGTCGTATCGGGGTTGCTATAGGGAATGCCAAAAGTGCGACTCGATGCCACCGGCGACTGTCCGCTCTGCATACGCCACTCGATGAACGTGCGCACGCTATCATTGACGAGCCCGGCTGGTCCGCAGTGCTCAAGCGCTGCTACCTTGACTTCAGGGAAATCTATGATTCGTACTTGCATGATGATAGTCCTGGAAAAGTGAGGGATTGCGAATACCGCATTCCAGACCTGCCAGTTCGGTTCCTTCCTGAACGCACTCGGCGTCATACCGAACGCCCGTCTGAACGCCCTGCAAAATGCCTCGGGACTTTCAAAGCCGGCACCGAGTGCGGCGTCCAGTACCGAGTGATCCGCGAGGGCGGCTAGGCTATGTGCCGCGCGTCGTAGTCGCATCAGTTGCACATAACGTGAGACAGGCACTCCTACGAACGCGGTGAATTGTCGATGGAAGTGAAACGCCGAAAAGTTCGCCACATGGCTCAACGTCCTCACCGACAGGTCGCCTTCGAGATTGGCATCAATGTAGGCGAGTACGGCGTTGAAGCGTTTTGTGTAAGCGAAATTGGTCGGCATGTCAGACACTGGAAAAAGCTCCTGGAAGTACGGTCGGCAATAGAGTCGACTATAGCGGCGTGAACGCACCTAGCCGCGTTTGCTCAAGGCACGTTTTGGGTTGGCCAATACGATCTCTTCCAAGGCGATGTAAAGGTCAGGGGCATTTCAGGTGTCCACTTCTGGCCGGAAACAGCCTGCTGTAAATGTGGCAGGCAAGGAGATTATTCGGTCATGGATCAGTGGGCGCCTAGGAGTCGCTGCCCCTCTACGCTGTAGCTGCGAGTGTTGCTCTGCGATCGCTCCGCCGCGCACAGGTTTGCCTTTGCAAGAGAAAGAGCTACAGTTTGCGCTACGTGGGGCTGGATGCCTCGATCACGTCAGAGATGAACATCGTGTTTCCAATCGATATCTGGCTTGCCTACACCGCAGCGTGCCTGCTTCTGGTGCTCGCGCCAGGTCCGGACAATCTGTTGGCCGTGGGCCGCGGGCTCAGCCAGGGGAAAACAGCCGCGATATTATCGGGACTGGCATCCGGCGCAGGAATTCTCTTTCATGTGACGGCCGCTTCGTTAGGACTGACGCTACTTATGCAGACCTCCGCAGCAGCCTTCTGGATCGTCAAGCTTATCGGTGCTGGCTACTTGCTCTGGCTAGGTATCAAGGTGCTGCGCTCTCGTAGCCTGCTTAGCTTTCATCCGGCAGCTCGACAATCCCTGCCAAGCATTTTCCTGACAGGCTTCTGCTCCGCAGCACTGAACCCCAAGCCGGGCTTTTTCGTGTTGGCATTCATCCCGCAGTTTGTTGACCCGCACCGCGGCTCAGTGAGTATCCAAATGCTGGTGTATGGGGTGTGGTTTGCTGTACTTACGGCAGCTGGATTCGCACTCATGGGCGTCTTCGCCACTGCACTCTCCGGTTTTTTACGCCAGCGGCCACGACTCGTGAATGGTCTGAACGTGGGAGCAGGGCTGACGTTTGTGGCGTCGGGGGTATCGATCGCGGCGCTCAGCCAAAAGTAGAACTTGGGGTTCGCGAGGTAAGGGGCTCGCCCCGCTGAACAGCACGGTAAAAGTCCAACTCGTGAAATCAAGCTGATGAAGCATGGGTACATGGGGCCGGTAACTGCCGGACATCAAGGGCTGCTATTGGCCGTTCTCTGCCGATCGTCATTCCCATGTGCGCTGGTCAAGTCCGATGCAAATGACTGGTCAGTGGTGATGCAGTTGGGGGCAATTCCGTGCAACCCCAAACGGCTTTTTACTGCC
>NZ_JBBWCB010000248.1:0-3834 GCF_039888995.1 Pseudomonas rossensis
ACAGCAAGTGATAGATACCGCGCGCTACGTGACCGGCCAGGATATCTCTGTCAGCGAAGCGCCACGTCGCGCGGGCGATCCACCACGCCTTGTGGCCGATCCCCGCAGGGCCAACACATTACTTGGCTGGCAAGCGCAATTTGGCTCACTTGAACAGATAGTGGCGCACGCCTGGAGCTGGGAGCAGAAGTACCCTTGGCACTGAGCGTCGGCGCTAGCCAATAGCGCCGACCTCCTGCTGGTGATGCTCTAATAGTAAGAGCGGTTTTCGGGCTCGGCTTTGTTCAACACCGTGCCAATCAGATTGGCGGTCCCAAGATGATGCAGGCTTTCCTCGATCTCTTTCTTGCTGTTCAATCCATTAGCGACAACGAGCAAGACGCAGTCGAACCTGGGCAGGACGTTAATCACATCATCCGAACTCAACAACGGCGGCAAGTCGAAAATCACGATGCGTGAGTTGTAGCGCTCGCGCAGATCAGCAATCAAATGGCTCACTGCAGGCGATGACAACACCTCGGTGGAAAGAGGAATCGGCTCACGCGTCGGCAGGACCACAAAGCGCGGCAAGGTCGGATTGACCAGTACTTCTTGCAGTTCAGCTTCATCTGCCAACAATTCATTAAGCGATTTATCCATCGGCAGACCCAGATACTCACCCACCTTCGGACGACGCAAGTCGAAGTCCACCAGTAACGCCGTCTTGGTCGTGTGATGCGCGATACTCATTGCCAGGTTTATAGCCAACACCGTCTTGCCTGCCCCCGGAGTCGGCGAGGTGATGGCGAGCGTGCGCCAGCCATTTTCTTCCATGATTTTTAGAACTTGTGTACGCAGTAGATCGAATGCCCCACCCATATTCGAATTTTTGTTGTAAGCCACAATGCGGTTGCGCTCAAGGTGATCTGGTCGCAAAGGTACAACCTTGGTTTGCACATAACTGAGTGCATTCAGACCTGTGGACTGCGTGATCGGTGTCATGGCTTTTGACGAGGTCTGTTGCTCGGCTTTTTCGGTATCGGGATTGATTATTTCCATGGCTATATTCCTTATGCAAACCGGCCCAGAGCTTTAAACATCAGAAGATCCAGAGGCATGTAGAGGAAGTGCAGGAGCACCAGAAAAATCGCGATTATCACGACTCCACAGACGATCAATTGCGCTCGCCACTTCCTGCGGCGTGCCAGTTCAGCCTTGGTATGAATGTAGGGAATGGAAACCAATACGCGTCTACCCAGCACGCTGGCCAAGGCCTGGGCACCGCGCACACGCTGACTCATCATCTCGAGGAGCATCACCAGCGCGCCAGCACCCACCGGGGCAAGCAAGAAACCCATGGCAACCACTTTTTTACGGTTCGGCCGTACCGGCTTTTCGGGCATCAGCGGTGACTCCAGAAGAACAAAACGCTCGGCTTTGTTTTCCTGCTCCAGGCTTTCGGAAATTTTCGCACCCATTTCCTTCGTGCGAATCTCCTCATATTTTTTACGAGCGTTATCATGGTCACGCATCACCGTGACCAAGCCGCGCTCGACTTGCGGCGTCTCAAGAATTTGCGCCTCGTATTCGGCTATTTTTCCGAGTATTTGCTGCTTTTGATCGGCCAGCGACTTGATACGTGCTTCTGCTGCGGAGATCCGCGTCTGGGCCTTGGCAACGTCCAGATTGACCGAAGCCGCTGCACCATCAGCACCTTTGCCAGCCTTAAGTGCAGCAATTTTGCGTTTGACGGCACGCACGTCGGGGTGGGCTTGCGTATACAGCGACTGCAACCTGGTGTACTCCGCTTTGAGGCTAGCCAGATCCTGTGGTTTATCAACTGCCGCACCGGGTGCTCCAGGCTTGGTCGCTAGCCCGGCATTCGCGGCGGAAAGCTCCAACTCATTGAAGCGCAACTCCTCACGGGCAGTTTTGTAGTCACGGTCGACCTCTTTAAGCTCGGTTTCGGCGCGCGTCAACATATTCATGCGCAGCTCTTGATGCTCGGGCAGCGCGTTGCTGTGTGCCTGCTTGAAGTCCGCCAACCGGTTCTCCAGGGCTTCCAGCTCCACCCTGAGCTTGTCCGCCTCCTGCGTCAGGAACTCTGTCGTTTCACTGGCGCGTTGGGTGCGCTGCTTGATGTTTTCATCCAGAAACAGCGTCACCAGCTCCTTGGCAACTTTGTTCGCAATCTCTGGCTGCCTGTGCTCAAAGGAAAGACGGAAAGCAATCGTCACCTCTCCGCGCCCCTTGACGACAGCACTGACCAGGGAGACCGCAATCGCATTGCGCATTTCTTCGATCTTCTCGGTAACGCTCAGTTGTCGACTTTGCGAAGCAAAAAGATTGTATTTGTCGATAATCCCTTCCAGATGCTCACGGGTCATCACGCGCTGGCGAATGACTTCGATGCGCTCATCGGCAAAGGTATTGTTGTTGGCCGCCACCAGGTCTGGCGAAATCTGTTGAGACTCCACCAGAATCGTGCCGGATGACTCATAGGTCGGCGGGAGAGAGATCGCTACCGCTATGCACACGCCGAGTATGACCACGAAACTCACGATCAACAGCAGGGCGTGGTGCTTGATGATAGCTAGGTAGTCGTTGAACGACATTTCGTATTCAGAGGCCATATTTCTCACACAGCTGAATGTCAGAGACCGGGATAACTATAAGTCAACGTCAGCCCGACGACGTTTGCAGTGGCATCCGGCAAGCCATCTTGCTGGCGTTGTTTGTATGTGTAGGATAGGCGTGCAATCCAAAAAGGCGAGAGTTCTTGGCTAAACCAGGCACTGTAATTTTGCAGGGTATTCGGCGTCCGGCCTTTGGCGTCTTGCCAGGAGACATCGAAACCGGTGCGCCGGGTCTCATCGACGGCATAGCTCCATGTACCCCTCAGGGCATCAACCTCGACGAAACCACCGTCCCCGCTGGCGAGAGTGCTACGACTCGCGTCGATGCTGGTATCAATACGCTCACCGGCATATTGCAACATTAAACCGCCCTGGCCTTTGGGGCCGCTACCTGTGCCGGAGACTTGGTTGAGACCCGCGTAGGCCGTCCCCTTAAGCCGCTCGGAGAATTGGACATTCAAGCCGACCGTGGGGGTGTAGCTGTTTGAGGAAGCCACCGCAGACCCCTCCGCCGGCTCATAGCGCCTCACGCCAAGACGGGTGAACAGCTCGACCTGCTCACTCCATGCATAGTTCCAGCTGAAGCGGGTCGCCAGCTCGTCATAGTCGGTCAGTGAATCAACATCGTAAGTGACATGAGTGTAGTCAGTCTCGTTAACCAGGGTACTTCGCTCGCTGAGAGCAGTGCTCCAGTTGCCGCCCACCAAATACATCTTTTGCGTGCCATCAGAGGCAACTACGCCGGTTTCCTGAACCACTGTGGAAAGCGTAGAGTTTTCTTCATATCTCGCCGTGAGTCCAAAAGCACCCGTTTCGGTCTCGCGCTGCCACCCCAACCTTAATCTGGGATCTTCACGGTCCGAAACGATGGACGTATCCGACGAACGCACGATATTTAACCCGAGACCGAACTGGAACTCATCCCGTCCGGAAGTACCCACGAGGCTGTAATCGGGGGTGATGATGGTACGGGTCACCCCCTTCTCATCACTCGTGAGCAGCAGGGGATTGCTGTCGTACTCGACCGTCGAAGGCACTGCTATTGCTGATTGCCAGGTTGCAGCATAGGTCATGTCCGACCACGACAAAGCCAGGATCGCCGTCGCAACCCCGGTCGTTCGAAATCTAAGCAAGATAATCCCTAGTGCCTCGCGCAAGGCTAAGGCACGACCAGCGTATCGCCGGCTTTAAGTAGAAAATTGGTGGACATGTCATCCCC
>NZ_JBBWCB010000249.1:0-3806 GCF_039888995.1 Pseudomonas rossensis
ATCTCTGTAGGAGCTGCCGAAGGCTGCGATCTTTTGATCTTGTTTTAAAAAAGCAAAATCAAAAGATCGCAGCCTTCGGCAGCTCCTACGCGCTCGCAAAACTCGCGACAATCGCTTCGCGTACTTTCAGCACCACCGGATCGAGCTGCGTACTGGTGCGCCAGCCCAGTTCGATCGGGTATCGCGGCAACGCCAGAGGGCAGGGCAGCAGTGTCAGTCCGCTCAGCGCTGCAATGCTTTGCGCCGCATGGGCCGGGATGGTCGCCACGGCCTGACTGCCCTTGAGCAAGTGCGGCAACGCGGCAAAGTGTGTGGTCGAAGCGCATACCCGCCGAGTCAACCCCAGCGCCGCCAGCCCCTCATCGGTGATCCCGATAAAGCCGCCCGACGAAACCAGAATGTGCTCGCGGGCGACGAACTCATCAAGGTTAAGGGTCTGCTGTCCCTCGGCCAGGCTCATCGGGTCCACCAAACACAGATAACCGCCTTCCCCCAGCACCTGACGACTGAGCAAGCGCTCGGCAAACCCACCTGCGGTGATCGCCAGATCAATGCTGCATTCCATCAACGCCTGGGCGACGATCTGACTGTGGGTCTGACGAAAGATCAGCCGCAGCTTCGGCGCGACGCGGGTGATTTCTTCGATCAGCCGGCGCCCATACGCGATTTCGAAATCATCGGACATACCCACAGTCACCGAGCGCCCGTCGTAATAGTGGGCGGCCGGATCGACCATCGCCAAGCTCTGCCGGCATTTATTCAAGGCATCGCTGACCACCGGTTTCAACTGGTTGGCCTTGAGCGTGGGCGCGAGTCCGCGGCCGGTGCGCACGAACAACTGATCGCCATACACCTCGCGAAGCCTTCGCAGTGCCGCGCTGACCGCCGATTGCGTCACGCCCAGACGCAACGCGGCCCGGCTGGCGCTGGACTCCTCGTGGAGCGCTTCGAAGACTTTCAGCAGGTTGAGATCGACGGTAGCGATATTCATTTGGTTCATATCATTCAGCAGCAAACGGGGCTTTATTCATGATCCCGTGGGGCCTGAGAATGGCGTGGAGATCGCCAACGACGTGGTCGGGCACTACGCGCGCCCGGACGTGTTTGAGTTGACGGTGGATGAGCGCGCCAAACAGGGTGTGCGCTTCAACGCATAACTCATGTGGGAGCAAGTTCGCTCCCACATTGGATCTTCAGCGCTGCTGTAGCGACTCTTCACGGGTGATTTCCCAGAGGTCTCTGGGGAATCGCCCGCTGACGAAGTCGCCCTCATCGCTGCGGATCAAGCGCATCCCCGTACGTTCCGAGAGTTTGCGCGAGCCGATGTTGGGCGCCGCTTTTGGTACCCGCATCACAGGCCGGCCGAGGGTTTTGAACCAGTACTCGGTGACGGCCGCACTGGCTTCGGTCATCAAGCCCTGGCCTTGCCATTTCGGCCCTAGCCAGAAGCCGCGGTTGTTGTCCTGTTCATCCATCAGGCTGACATTGCCGATCAGTTGCTCAGGCGCCGACTTCAAACGAATCGACCAGTGCCACTCTTTACCAGCGGCAATCGCCGGCAACGCGATGTCACGCAGATAGGTCAGTGAGCCGTCAGCAGGGTACGGCCAAGGAACGAGGGCGTTCAGATAACGCACCACTTCCCAGTGCGGGAACTGTTGCTGGACGGCTTCGGCATCGGCCAACTCCAGCGGGCGCAGGATCAATCGTTGGGTGTAAAGCGTTGGTGTGGCTTCCATGTTCTTTGTTGCTCCTTGAGTTGGATTTACCAGGTGCCGGTCGTCGACCCTGGCAGGCTGAGTTTGCCACTGTCCACGAAACGCATCGTGCCGAACAAGCCACCCGCGAGTTTGCCGCGCAGGACGTAGGGCAGGTTGTCGAGGGTTTGGGTTTTGCTCAGGCCCAGTGTCTGGCGCAACACGGAGAACGCCGAAACACTCACCGGAACGGTCAGCACGGTTTCGGAAAAGCGTGCAATCGAACCCGATTGATCGCTGACGCCAGAGGCGAGTGGCTGGCCGTTGACTTCCAGGTCCAGGGCCACGCCGTTGTAGTTGATGGTGGTCTCGTTGGGATTTTGCACGCGTATTTTCACGGCAAAGCGTACTTCCATGTCCTGGCTTTGCAACGGTTCGATGCCGACGACATTGATGTTCAGCGGGTCGCGATTGGGCAACAGCGCACAGGCGCTCAGGGAGAGCAAAAGCAGGCAAAGGATAACGGCGTGGACACTGCGCATGAACGTGCTCTCTTAAAGAAAAGGCCGAACCGCCAGTGGCTCGGCCTCGAGCATTTTCTAGCGGTTCAAGGGTGCGACAGCGGCAGGCGAGACGGGTTCACCCTTGGCCGGGACATCCGGGTTTTCCATGACCCGCAGGATCGAGGCTTCCGGATCGAAATCGTCTTCTTCCAGTTCAATGAACTCTTCGGGCAGGAAGATATTCAGCACGATAGCGCACAACGCGCCGACGGTGATCGGCGATTCAAAGATGTTATGCAGCGCCGTCGGTAGCTCGCGCAACACCTCCGGCACGGCCGCGACACCCAGGCCCATGCCGAGCGAAATCGACACGATCAGCATGTTGCGCCGGTGCAGGCCGGCTTCGGCGAGGATCTTGATCCCGGCGACGGCGACGGTGCCGAACATCACCAGCTCAGCGCCACCCAGCACCGGTTTGGGCATCAGTTGCAGCACCGCGCCGATCATCGGGAACAACCCCAGCACCACCAACAAACCGGCAATGAAGAACGCCACGTAGCGGCTGGCCACGCCGGTGAGCTGAATCACGCCGTTGTTCTGAGCGAAGGTCACCATCGGCATGCTGTTGAACACGGCGGCCATGGCCGAGTTGAGGCCGTCGGCGAGAAGGCCGGACTTGATCCGGCGGATGTAGATCGGGCCTTTGACTGGCTGCCGGGAAATCATCGAGTTGGCGGTCAAGTCACCGGCGGCTTCCAGCGGCGACACCAGGAAAATCACCGCCACTGGCACAAACGCCACCCAATCGAAGTTAAAGCCGTACTTGAACGGCACCGGCACGCTCATCAGCGGTACGTCGGGCAGGCTGGCGAAGTTGACGGCACCCATCAGCCAGGCCACGACATAGCCGAGGGTCAGGCCGATGACGATCGCACCGAGGCGCAGGAACGGCACATCGACCCGGTTCAACACCACAATCGTTCCGAGCACCAATGCCGCCAGGGCCAGGTGACTGGCCGCGCCGAGGTCCGCCGCACCGAAACCGCCGGCGATGTCGGTCATGGCGACTTTGATCAGCGACAGACCCATGAGGGTGATGATGGTTCCGGTCACCACCGGGGTGATCAGCATCCGCAATTTGCCGATGAACTGGCTCAACACCACTTCGATGAAGGCGGCGAAAAAGCACACACCGAAGATCGTCGAGAGGATTTCATCGGTGCCGCCGCCCCGGGCCTTGACCATGAAGCCGGCACTGAGAATCACGCTGATGAATGAGAAGCTGGTGCCTTGCAGACACAGCAGGCCGGAACCGATCGGGCCGAAACGTCGTGCCTGAACAAACGTGCCCAGCCCCGAGACGAACAGCGCCATGCTGATCAGGTACGGCACTTCGCTTTGCAGGCCGAGGGCGCCCCCCATGATCAGGGTCGGGGTGATGATGCCGACGAAACTGGCGAGCACGTGTTGCAGGGCGGCGAAGACGGTGGCGGTCAGATGCGGGCGATCGTCGAGGCCGTATATCAGGTCGTTATTGCGCGGGGCATGGGCTTTTTCAGAGGCGGTCATGGTGGTGTGCATGCCAGAAGGCGGGCCGGGTCAAAAA
>NZ_JBBWCB010000250.1:0-3797 GCF_039888995.1 Pseudomonas rossensis
GTACGCCATCAATGTAGGAGCTGCCGAAGGCTGCGATCTTTTGATCTTGACCTTTCAAAGCCAAATGGCATCCCACAGTGGGTAATCGCCAATCCGCTTGACCAGTCCCGCACGCAACGGATTCATGACGATGTAACGTGCTGCATCCTTGATGTCTTCATCACGACGCAAAGCGTGATCGTAATACCCCCGTTGCCATAGTCTGCCTTGACCCTGACGGACGACATTGATCGAACGGCTACTTCTGGATTTGATTCGACACATCAGCTCGGCCAACGTGCCGTGCTTCAGTTCCATCAACCAATGCAGGTGATCCGGCATCACCACCCAGGCCATTGAGGTCACTAGCGACGCTTCATCGGCACAACGCAGTTGATCGACCAGAAGCCGTCCCAGTCGCCAATCTGCGAACACCGGCTCTCTCTGATGAGCAACAGCGGTCAGCAGATAAATACGACCGGATTCCGAAAATCGAGCTTTGTGAAGACGACATCCATTTGCAGCGACAGGCATTCCTTGCCCTCCTTGAAATGTGTTGGCAAACGAACGTTAGCTGATGGTGTTTCTGTCGTTGGCCAAAGTATTTTCGTAATATTTCAAGTGCGCCGAAAAGATCGCAGCCTGCGACAGCTCCTACAGAGGGTCGCGTACACCTGCAAATTCCACGGATGTACGCGATCAATGTACCCCGGCATATCTGCACGATCATGGATGCCCGCGGTCGTAATCTTCACAGGGCGGCGCGTGAATGCGCCGCCGCACGCGTGGAGATCCAATGAGCCAGGACGTCCTGACCACCGAAACCAATCGCCGTCAGTTGCAGCAGATCATCGCCGGCCTGTCCGATGGGGTGATTCTGCTGGAACTCGACCAGACCCTTCTCTGGGCCAATGACGCCGCGTTGGCCATGCACGGCGTCGGGCAGCTCAGCGAGCTGGGGGCGAATGCCAGGGAGTACGCCAAGCGCTTCGCCTTGCGTTATCGCAATAATCATCCGGTTCAGGCCGACAATTATCCGATCAGCCGCGTTGCCCGAGGCGAGTCCTTCAGTGATGTGTTGGTTGAGGTGACACCGGCGGACGACGAAGAGCGCACCTGGGTCCACAGTGTGCGCAGCATGGTATTGGCCGACAGCGCTGGCGAGCCGGAGTCGCTGGTGTTGATCATGAACGATGTCACGGAGTGGG
Organism: Pseudomonas rossensis; assembly: GCF_039888995.1. NCBI lineage: Bacteria > Pseudomonadati > Pseudomonadota > Gammaproteobacteria > Pseudomonadales > Pseudomonadaceae > Pseudomonas > Pseudomonas rossensis. The sequence goes on from NZ_JBBWCB010000250.1 coordinate 1,188, forward strand.
CCAGCGCCGAACAGCGTTTCGAAAAAACCTTCAATGCCAACCCGGCCCCGGCGGTGATCTGTCGCCTGAGCGATTTGCGCTACATCAAAGTCAACCCGGGCTTCCTGGAGATGACCGGCCATGCCCGTGATCAGGTGATCGGCCGTTCGACCTATGAACTGGATGTGCTGGAGGGCGCCGAAAACAAAGACCTGGCCAAGCAGCGTTTGCGCGAAGGGGCGACCATTCCGCAAATGCAGGCGCAGCTGCAGTTACCCGAAGGTGGCAGCAAACAGGTGATCGTCGCCGGCCAGCCCCTTGAGCTGAACGACGAAGCCTGCATGCTGTTTTCCTTTGTGGATATCGAGCCTCGGCATAAGGCCGAAGTCGCCCTGCGCCAGAGCGAGGAACGTTTCACCAAGGCTTTTCGACTGACCCCGGTGCCGATCCTGGTGTGCAATGCCATCGATCAGGTGGTGATGGACGTCAATGAAGCCTTCCTCGATACGCTCGCGTATCCCAGTGAAGAAGTGCTCGGCAAGACTATCGCAGAGATCGACTTCATCCATGACAAGGGCGCACGTACACGGCTTTTCGCAACCCTGGAGAAAACCGGAAGCCTGGATCGCATCGATGTCAGCCTCCGTAAGAAAGACACCGGACTGATCGATTGTGCGGTCTCGGCCGACACCGTGAACATTCAGGACAGTCCCTGCTACCTGCTGGTGTTTATGGACATCACCGAACGTAAACGCACGGAACTGGAGTTGGTGTCAGCGATTGAAGAGGTGATGAAAGACGCCTCCTGGTTCAGCCGCACGCTCATCGAGAAACTCGCTAACGTGAAAAACGTTAACTCGCCGCAGTTGCCTAGCGTGTCTTTCACCGACCTGACTGCCCGCGAGCGCGATGTGCTTGGCCTGATCTGCGAAGGCCTGGCCGACAAGGAAATCGCCGCGCGGCTGAAGCTCGCGCCGAACACGGTGCGCAACCATGTCTCGACGGTGTATTCCAAGCTCGACGTTCACAGCCGTAGTGAGGCGATTGTCTGGGCTCGCGAGCGCGGTTTGTTCTCCAGCGAGTGGCGGCCCAAGGCCCAGCGTTAGGTGCAAATGCACTACTCGAGCAGGTGCAAATTCATGTTTTGGCCGAGTGCGGCAGTTCTTAGGCTGTAAGGGTGCGATACAGGTCTTCGGGTATCGCGTCCCTTTTAGAACAGCGACAGGAACCGCGGGATGATTTATGTGGCGCAATTGCGTATGCAACTGGAGCGGAGTTTTTCGCCGTTGGCCTGCGAATGCAGTGTTACGGGTGATCATTCAATGACGGCGAAGCTCTATCATCCGGTGTCGGGGCAGGTGGATCTGGTGGTCACTGGGTTGAGCGTGGCCAACCTCAAAACCCCGGAGGCGGTGGCAGCGTTGATCGAAGAGCTGCGTTATGAACTTGAGAGCAACACGTTGCGTCGTCGCGAGACGTCCTAGGAACTGTCGGGTTTTGCCGGCGGTCGTATAAAGAATACGAGAGTATTTTTTCTGTGACCGGTCCGCGGGTTCGCGGTGAGGCAGTTGGGTCGCGGAAATATGTCGATCACTTACCGCGGGTCAACCTATGAAAAGTCTTGGGAAACGCATTTTTGCAACACTGTCGTTCGCACTCTGGATAGCGATTCTGGGTGGTTGTGCAAGTCCGCCACCGCCACCTCCCGCCGCGCCGCCTCCACCCCCTGTGCGCACCTGCCAAACCACTGAAAACACCGATGTGCAAGGCGATATGAGGGCTGAGGGGCAGGTGACCCGGGAAACCACGCTCACTCGTTGCGTCACTCAGTAAGCGTCCATCTGCTCACGTTTAACCGCCAGCGGCACTGTGCTGCTGGCGGGTATCCGCGCGTTTCGCTCAGACTTCCTCGATTCTGACCCAACGCGATTCCCGCGCTGCCAACCGGATCGCCGTCGCCAGGCGTTCGACTTCCCACGCCTGCTCGAAATCGGTTCCCCCCTGAGATAAGCCTGCCAGCGCCATCACCAGATCATGGACTTCCAGCGTCTTGAGTTCGTTGTAACCCAACTGATGCCCTGCCGCCGGACTGAACGCCGTATAACCCGGAAGATTCGGCCCTGCCAGCAAGCGCTGGAAACCGTCCTGACCGGCACGAAACAGATGCAGTTCATTCAGGCGTTCCTGATCAAACATCAAAGTCCCTCGGGTGCCGCTGATTTCAAAGCTCAGGTGATTCTTGTAGCCGTGCTTGAGCCAACTGCTGCTGAACGTGCCCCGGGCGCCATTCGCAAACCGCAACAAGGCGTGGACCTGATCGTCGACGGCGATACTGCGTTGTTCCGGGCTGCCAGCCGTGGCGGGACGTTGCCGGTGCACGGTCTGGGTGTCGGCGCTCACTGCCTCGACATCGCCCACCAGATAGCGGGCCATGGCCAACAAGTGGCTGCCCAGATCGGCCAGTGCGCCACCGGCATGATCGGCATCGCAACGCCACGACCAAGGTGCCGCGGGATTGGCCATGAAGTCTTCGCTGAATTCACCCTGGAAACTGATGATCTGACCCAAGTCGCCGTTTTCAATGAGCTGCCGGGCGAGCCCGATCATCGGGTTGTGCTGATAGTTGTAACC
>NZ_JBBWCB010000026.1:0-55325 GCF_039888995.1 Pseudomonas rossensis
ACTTAAATGTTGAATGTCAGACCGTCATCGTCGGATCGCCGCCCGGACCAAGCTCGCTCCCACAGGGGTAGGTGTTCAACATTGGTCTGTATAAGACCTTTCGCACCCAGGCCACTGGCGTTATCCTTGATTTCATCTTAATTGCCCCAGGGCGGCTAAATACGACCTTGAACGCACCCATAGAACCACATCGTTTTATCCTCGAGCCTTTTGAAGCTCGCCGCTTCGCCAATCTGTGCGGGCAATTCGACGAGCATCTGCGCTTGATCGAACAGCGCCTGACCATCGAGATCCGCAACCGCGGAAACCAGTTCGAACTGATCGGCGACCCCAAGCACACCACCTCCGCGGAAAACCTCCTGCGCCGTCTGTACCGGGAAACCAAGGGTACCGAGCTGTCGCCGGACATGGTTCACCTGTTCCTGCAGGAATCGGCCGTCGAAGAGCTGGACAACGTCTCCCCCTCCGAACCTTCCGTCGCCCTGCGCACCAAAAAAGGCATGATTCGCCCTCGCGGCTTGAATCAGTTGCGCTACGTGAAGGAAATCCTCGGAAACGACATCAACTTCGGCATCGGCCCGGCCGGTACCGGCAAGACCTATCTGGCCGTTGCGTGCGCGGTAGACGCGCTGGAACGCGAGCAGATTCGCCGCATCCTGCTGGTGCGTCCGGCGGTTGAAGCGGGCGAAAAGCTCGGCTTCCTGCCCGGCGACCTGTCGCAGAAGATCGACCCGTACCTGCGCCCGCTCTACGACGCACTCTACGAAATGCTCGGCTTCGAACACGTCGCCAAGCTGATCGAGCGTCAGGTGATCGAAGTTGCACCGCTGGCCTACATGCGCGGTCGCACCTTGAACAACAGTTTTATCATCCTCGACGAAAGCCAGAACACCACCGTCGAGCAGATGAAGATGTTCCTGACCCGGATCGGCTTCGGCTCCACGGCAGTCATCACCGGTGACATCACCCAGGTCGACCTGCCGAAAGGCACCAAGTCCGGGCTGCACCATGTGATCGAAGTGCTCAAAGACGTGCCGGGAATCAGCTTCACTCATTTCAAGCCCAAGGACGTTGTGCGCCATCCGCTGGTGCAACGCATCGTCGAAGCCTACGAGCGTTACGAAAACCGGGTGACCGATGAAGCGCCAAAGGATAGCCGCCGCGATGCTTGAGCTTGATCTGCAACTGGCTACCGAAGCGCCTGCCCCAAGCGAAGCCGAGTTCCGCCAATGGTGCGAACTGGCGCTGCGCCAGCGCACAGCCGACTCCGAAATGACCATCCGTTTGGTCGATGAAGAGGAAGGTCGCGAGCTGAACCACACCTGGCGGCAAAAGGATTACGCCACTAACGTCTTGTCGTTTCCTGCCGATGTGCCCGACGAGTTTCTCGACATCCCGCTGCTGGGCGATCTGGTGATCTGCGTGGCGGTGGTCGAGCGCGAAGCAGCCGAACAAGGCAAGGCACTCAAGGCCCATTGGGCTCATCTGGTCATTCACGGCTGCTTGCATCTGTTGGGTTACGACCATATAGATGACGATGAAGCCGAAGAAATGGAAGCACTGGAACGAACGTTGCTTGCAGAGTTGGGCTATCCCGACCCGTATGCGGACGACGAAACAGACACATCCCCTATCGTTACAACAAAGGATTCAGAGTAATCGCTATGAGCGAAGATCGATCGAGCAACGGGCAAAAGTCATGGCTGGGTAAGCTCACCCAGGCTTTTGCCCACGAGCCGAAGAACCGCCAGGAGCTGCTGGAGCTGCTGCGCGATGCACACCAAAACAAGTTGCTGGACAGCGAAGCGCTGGCCATCGTCGAAGGCGCTATCCAGGTTGCTGACCTGCAAGTACGGGACATCATGGTCCCGCGCTCGCAGATGATCAGCATCAAGGCGACCCAGACACCCCGCGAGTTCCTGCCTGCCGTGGTCGACTCGGCCCACTCCCGCTACCCGGTGATCGGCGAAAGCCACGATGACGTGATGGGCGTGTTGTTGGCCAAGGATTTGCTGCCGTTGATCCTCAAGGAGAACGGCGACAGCTTCAACATCAAGGACCTGCTGCGCCCGGCCACCTTCGTGCCCGAGTCCAAGCGTCTGAATGTGCTGCTGCGCGAGTTTCGCGCCAACCACAACCACATGGCCATCGTCATCGACGAATACGGCGGTGTGGCGGGTCTGGTGACCATCGAAGACGTGCTGGAACAGATCGTCGGCGACATCGAAGACGAGCATGACGTCGAAGAAGACAGCTACATCAAGCCGCTGCCCAGCGGTGACTTCCTGATCAAGGCCCTGACGCCGATCGAGAACTTCAACGAGTTCTTCGACAGCCAATTCTCCAACGACGAATTCGACACCGTCGGCGGTCTGGTGATGAGCGCGTTCGGGCACTTGCCAAAACGCAACGAAATCACTGAAATCGGTCCGTATCGCTTTCGCATTTTGAACGCCGACAGTCGTCGAATTCATCTGCTGCGTTTAACACCTATTGCCCGTTAAGGATTGACATGCTCCGCGCAACCCGCCCCGGCTGGCCCGGTAACCTGCTGGCCGTGGTGGCCGGTGCAATCACCACCCTGGCCCTGGCGCCGTTCGATATCTGGCCGTTGGCGTTGCTGGCGGTCGGTTTCTTCTATGCCGGCTTACGCAAGCTGAACCCACGTCAGGCCCTGGGCCGTGGCTGGTGTTTCGGTTTCGGCCTGTTTGGCGCTGGTACCAGTTGGATCTACTACAGCATTCACCACTTCGGTGGTGCTTCGGTGCTGCTGGCCGGTTTCCTGATGCTGATCTTCACGGCGGCGATTGCCTGGTTCTTCGCCCTGCCCGCCTGGATCTGGGCGCGCTGGCTGCGCCGTAACGAAGCACCGTTGGCCGACGCCCTGGCGTTCGCGGCGTTGTGGGTCGGTCAGGAAGCCTTTCGCGGCTGGTTCCTGACCGGTTTCCCCTGGCTTTATTCCGGCTACAGTCAGCTCAACGGCCCGCTGGCCGGGCTCGCGCCAGTCGGCGGAATGTGGCTGATTTCCTTCACCCTGGCCCTGACGGCCGCGCTGATCTATAACGCTTTGCGTCTGGTGCGCACCGGCCGCAAAGGCTTCATCGCCGCGGGTGTGTTGCTGCTGGTCGGACCTTGGGTGGCCGGCATGGCGCTCAAGGAGCATGCCTGGACCAGCCCGGCGGGCGCACCGCTGAGTGTCGCGGCGATTCAGGGCAACATCGAACAGAGCATGAAGTGGGACCCGGCGCAGCTCAACGCGCAGTTGGCGCTGTACCGCGACATGAGCTTCAGCTCGAAACCGGTCGACTTGCTGATCTGGCCGGAAACGGCCATTCCGGTGCTCAAGGAGTCCGCCGAGGGCTACCTGAACATGATGGGAAACTTCGCCGCAGAGCGTAAGTCCGCGCTGATCACCGGCGTACCGATTCGCCAGGAAGTCCATCACGAGAAGAGCTTCTTCAACGGTATTACCGTGGCGGGTGAAGGCGATGGCACTTACCTCAAGCAGAAACTGGTGCCGTTTGGCGAATACGTTCCGTTGCAGGAAGTGTTGCGGGGGCTGATCGCTTTCTTCGACCTGCCGATGTCGGACTTTGCCCGTGGCCCTTCCGATCAGCCGATGCTGCAAGCCAAGGGTTATCAGATTGCGCCGTTCATCTGCTACGAAGTGGTTTACCCGGAATTCGCCGCCAGCCTTGCTGCGCGTAGCGATCTGCTGCTGACCATCAGCAATGACACCTGGTTCGGCACATCCATCGGCCCGCTGCAACATTTACAGATGGCGCAGATGCGCGCGCTGGAGGCTGGTCGCTGGATGATCCGCGCCACCAACAACGGCGTGACCGGTTTGATCAACCCGTTCGGTCAGATCACCGTGCAGATCCCTCAGTTTGAACGTGGCATTTTGTACGGTGAAGTGGTGCCCATGCACAACCTGACGCCTTATCTGGAATGGCGTTCGTGGCCGCTGATCATTGTTTGCGTGTTGTTGTTTGGTTGGGCGCTGGTGGCTAGCCGGATGGCCAAGACCGTTTAGGTATTGCGGCGCCAGTAAAAAGATCGCAGCCTCGTTTCACTCGACAGCTCCTACACAGCTCCTACAGAGTACGCAATCCCCTGTAGGAGCTGTCGAGTGAAACGAGGCTGCGATCTTTTGATCTTCAGCGGTAAAACAACGAATACCCCACCTGCCCCACCGCCTCATTCAACAACTGCCCGCTCTGCCAGATCGACTTGAATTCCGGCATCCAGCCGCCCAGTGGCCGGGCGTTATCCACGCCTAAAAACCCCACCGGCGCTGACACCACTTCAAATCCTGCCTTTTTGAAGCTCCAGACGGCTCGTGACATGTGCCAGGCCTGAGTCACGACGACCACGCGCTTGATCCCTTCCGGCAACAACACCTCGGCGCTGAACTGCGCGTTCTCCCAGGTCGTGCGGCTGCGCCCTTCCTGCCAACGCACGGCCACGCCGAAATCATCGCGCAACGAGTCCGCCATCAACTTCGCTTCGGTCGGTGGGGTGCCGTAATGCAGGCCTCCGCTGGTCAGAAGCGGCAAACCGGAGGCCTTGGCCAGCCGCGCCGCATAGCGCTCGCGTTCCAGGCCCACGCCCGTTGGCTGGTCAGCGCCCCATGCCAAATCGCCCCGCTCACGCCCCGAACCGAGCACCACGATCGCATCGGCGCGCTGACTCAGCGTTGCCCATTCATCGCGAGCCAGCGGCGCTTCACGCTCCATCGCCTTGGCGCCCCACTGCACCACCACCGGCAGACTCATCAGCCAGAAGCCGCCCACGCCCAACGCAAAGCAGAATCCGGCAAGGCGCGGCCTTGAGCGGCGCAACCACCAGGCAAGCACCAACAGCAGCAAAAGAATGCCGGGCGGCAACAGGAGTTGTTTAACGAAATATCGAAAAGGCATCGAGCATCTCCAAAAAGATGCCCGAAGCCTAAGTGGGTTGACGCAATGCGACAACAAATACGGAAGGACTATGCTTCACAAATACATCAGACATTGCTTCCAGTGTCCTTACTTGAATTGCAAAGACCGGACCTTTACCGCGTCCCTGCCGGGAACCTTGTCCTTGAGCCAGATGATCTTGGCCGAACGTGGTGCGTCGAGTTGCTTCACTGCTTCAGACAGGCATCCGTGTGTCTCACGTTCACTGCGATCGAGATACGCCTTGACCAGTGCAAACTCTGCGGGGCTCAGGCCACGCAATTCCAGCTCCAGCGGACGCTCATCGCGTAACCGGTCAGCGGTTTTGGCCGCGTCCAGGGCCATTCCCAGACGATCGATCAATCTTTCGTACAGCTCCGGTTTTGTAACTTTTTGCCGTGACTCAACCATCCCTCACCTCATTGAAGATAAGACTCACTCCCCATTTAGAGCTTAGCTTCCATGAACAAACCGGCTGAGCGCTGCGACCAACGGCCCTCGCAGCGGTTTTTGGGCGACCCGCAGCAGTAATCAGGGTTTCCCTCGGTAGAGTGCGGTCATGTATGCTACGGCGCTTCCTGTAACTCCACTTCCAGCTCGTCTGGGCACCGAAACGCCGATTTGGCGTGATCACCGTCCAGCGTTGCATTGAAGAGGATTAGGCCACCCCTATTCAGTTCAAAAGTAGCCATGCACGAACAATATCAGCCCCGTGAAATCGAAGCCGCCGCCCAGTCGTTCTGGGACGAGCAAAAGTCCTTTGAAGTCAGTGAACAGCCAGGCAAGGAGACTTTCTACTGCCTGTCGATGTTCCCTTACCCCAGCGGCAAGCTACACATGGGGCACGTGCGCAACTACACCATCGGCGACGTGATCTCCCGCTACCAGCGCATGCAAGGCAAGAACGTCCTGCAACCCATGGGTTGGGACGCCTTCGGCATGCCGGCGGAAAACGCCGCGATGAAGAACAACGTAGCGCCCGCCAAGTGGACCTACGAAAACATCGCCTACATGAAAACCCAGCTGCGCAGCCTGGGCCTCGCGGTGGACTGGTCCCGCGAAGTCACCACCTGCAAGCCTGATTACTACCGCTGGGAACAATGGCTGTTCACTCGCCTGTTCGAAAAAGGCGTGATTTACAAAAAAAGCGGCACCGTGAACTGGGACCCGGTCGATCAGACCGTCCTGGCCAACGAGCAGGTGATCGACGGTCGCGGCTGGCGTTCCGGCGCGCTGATCGAAAAGCGCGAAATTCCGATGTACTACTTCAAGATCACCGCTTACGCGGATGAGCTGTTGTCGAGCCTCGACGATCTGCCGGGCTGGCCTGAACAGGTCAAAACCATGCAGCGCAACTGGATCGGCAAGTCCCGCGGCATGGAAGTGCAGTTCCCGTACAACGTCGCTTCCATCGGCGAAGCCGGTGTTCTGAAAGTCTTCACCACCCGTCCGGACACCTTGATGGGCGCAACCTACGTTGCCGTAGCCGCCGAGCACCATTTGGCGACCCTCGCCGCGCAGAACAACCCTGAGCTGCAAGCGTTCATCGCTGAATGCAAGGGCGGCAGCGTCGCCGAAGCCGACGTCGCCACTCAAGAGAAAAAAGGCCTGCCGACCTCGCTGTTCGTCGAGCATCCGCTGACCGGTGAGAAACTCCCGGTGTGGGTCGCCAACTACGTGCTGATGCACTACGGCGATGGCGCGGTGATGGCGGTTCCGGCGCACGACGAACGTGATTTCGAGTTCGCCACCAAGTACAGCCTGCCAATCAGATCGGTAGTGCGCACCAGCTCCGGCGACACCAACCCGTCCCCGTGGCAGGACGCCTACGGCGAGCACGGCACGCTGATCAATTCCGGCGAGTTCGACGGCCTCGACTTCGAAGGCGCCTTCGATGCCATAGAAGTCGCGCTGATCAAGAAAGAACTCGGTGCCTCGCGCACTCAGTTCCGCCTGCGCGACTGGGGCATCAGCCGTCAGCGCTACTGGGGCTGCCCGATCCCGATCATCCACTGTAATGCCTGCGGTGATGTGCCGGTGCCGGAAGATCAGTTGCCAGTCGTATTGCCGGAAGACGTCGTACCGGACGGCGCTGGTTCGCCACTGGCGCGCATGCCCGAGTTCTACGAGTGCAGCTGCCCGAAATGCGGCGCACCGGCCAAGCGTGAAACCGACACCATGGACACCTTCGTCGAGTCCTCGTGGTACTACGCCCGTTACGCCTCCCCGCACTATGAAGGCGGTCTGGTGGAAAAAGCGGCGGCCGACCACTGGTTGCCGGTTGATCAGTACATCGGCGGTATCGAACACGCGATTCTTCACCTGCTCTACGCGCGCTTCTTCCACAAGCTGATGCGCGATGAAGGCCTGGTGAGCTCCAATGAGCCGTTCAAGAACCTGCTGACCCAGGGCATGGTGATCGCCGAGACTTACTATCGTCGCGAAGCCAACGGTGCTTACACCTGGTTCAACCCGGCGGACGTCGAACTCGAACGCGACAGCAAAGCCAAAGTAATTAGCGCCAAGCTGATCGCAGACGGCCTGCCGGTGGAAATCGGCGGTACCGAGAAGATGGCCAAGTCGAAGAACAACGGCGTTGACCCACAGTCGATGATTGACCAGTTCGGCGCTGACACCTGCCGCCTGTTCATGATGTTCGCCTCGCCACCCGACATGAGCGCGGAATGGTCCGACTCCGGAGTAGAGGGTTCGCACCGCTTCCTCAAGCGTGTCTGGCGTCTGGCTCAAGCCCACGTCACTCAGGGCCTGCCGGGCAAACTGGACGTCGCCAGCCTGAATGACGAGCAGAAAGCCATTCGCCGTTCGATCCACCAAGCCATCAAGCAGGCCAGCCACGACGTCGGCCAGAACCACAAATTCAACACCGCCATCGCTCAGGTGATGACGTTGATGAACGTGCTGGAAAAAGCCCCGCAAGGCACCGCACAGGATCGCGCGCTGGTTCACGAAGGTCTGGAAACCGTGGTCCTGCTGCTGGCTCCGATCACCCCGCACATCAGCCACGAGCTGTGGAATCAACTGGGTCACGCTGACCCGGTGATCGACGCCGCTTGGCCGGTGCTGGACGAAAGCGCGTTGGTGCAGGACAGCCTGACGCTGGTCATCCAGGTCAACGGCAAGCTGCGCGGCCACATCGAAATGCCCGCCAGCGCCAGCCGCGAAGAAGTCGAAGCCGCCGCACGGGCCAACGAGAACGTACTGCGCTTTGTTGACGGTCTGACCATTCGTAAAGTGATCGTAGTGCCCGGGAAACTGGTCAATATCGTCGCCAGCTAATTGGATCAGGCGCCAGGTCATACCTGGCGCCGAGTAAAACCTTTCGGGCCGCAAGATCGGCCCACATGGTTTCAAGGGGAGCAACAAGATGATCAAACGCAATTTGCTGGTGATGGGCCTTGCGGTCCTGTTGAGCGCCTGCGGTTTCCAGCTGCGCGGCACCGGCACCAATGAACTGGCGATCAAGGAACTCGACCTGAGTGCCCGCAACGCCTACGGCGAAGTCGTGACGCAACTGCGCCAGGTGCTGGAAAGCAGCGGCGTCAAGGTCTACAGCGGTGCACCTTACAAGCTGGTACTGACCGATGAGCAGGAAAGCCAGCGCATCCTCAGCTACGCAGGTGCCGGTCGTACTGGCGAGTATCAGGTAAGCACAGTGCTGAACTACGACATCCGTGGTGAGAGCAACTTGACGCTGCTGAGCGACAAACTTGAAGTGCAAAAAATCTTTATCCACGACGGCAGCAACCTGGTGGGCTCCGACCAGGAAGCCAACGATGCCCGCAAGGAAACCCGTCGTGAACTGGTTCAACGGATGATGCTGCGCCTGCAACAGCTCACTCCGGCTCAGCTGGATCAGATGCAACAGACCGCCAACGCCAAAGCCAAGGCTGAAGCCGATGCATTGGAAGCGGCGCAGAAGGCTGAAGCGCAAACGCCGCGCCAGTCGCCAATCGAACTGCCGCAGCAGTAAGACTTACGGGGCGCTCAGGCGCCCCGTTCGACCTCTCCGATGAAACTCGCCCCCGCCCAACTCGCCAAACACCTGCAAGGTGCCCTCGCGCCGGTCTACATCATCAGTGGCGATGACCCACTGCTGTGTCAGGAAGCCGCCGACGCCATTCGTGCCGCCGCCCGCCAACAGGGATTCGACGAGCGCCAGGTCTTCGCCGCCGACGCCAGTTTCGACTGGGGAACGTTGCTGCAAGCCGGCGCGAGCATGTCGCTGTTCGCCGAAAAACGTCTGCTGGAACTGCGTCTGCCGTCCGGCAAACCCGGTGACAAAGGCGCTGCCGCGTTTATCGAGTACTGTTCACGGCCCGCCGAAGACACGGTGTTGCTGATCAGCCTGCCGAAACTTGATGGCAGTGCGCAGAAAACCAAGTGGGGCAAGGCGCTGGTCGAAGGTCAGCAGACCCAGTTCGTGCAAATCTGGCCGATAGAGGCCAACCAGTTGCCGAGCTGGATCCGTCAACGGTTGTCCCAGGCCGGGCTTTCCGCCAGCCAGGACGCCGTCGAACTGATCGCCGCACGGGTCGAGGGCAACCTGCTGGCGGCAGCCCAGGAAATCGAAAAGCTCAAACTGATGGCCGAAGGTGGTCAGATCACCGTCGAAACCGTGCAAGCGGCCGTCGCTGACAGTGCACGCTTCGATGTCTTTGGACTGACCGACGCGATTCTCAACGGTGAAGCGGCTCATGCCCTGCGCATGCTCGAAGGGCTGCGCGGTGAAGGCGTCGAACCACCCGTGATTCTCTGGGCGCTGGCCCGGGAGCTGCGTCTGTTGGCCAACCTGTCGCTGCAGTACAGCCAGGGCGTGCCGCTGGACAAAGCCTTCAGCTCTGCCCGACCGCCGGTCTGGGACAAACGCAAACCATTGATGAGCAAAGCCTTGCAACGCTACTCGGCGCAACGCTGGGCGCAGCTATTGCTGGAAGCTCAGCGCATCGACGCACAGATCAAAGGCCAGGCCGCCGGTTCGCCGTGGATGAGTTTGAGTCGGTTGTCGTTGTTGATGGCCGGCCAAAGATTGTCGTTGCCTGCAGAATAAGATCAAAAGATCGCAGCCTTCGGCAGCTCCTACAGATGTACGCAATCCCATGTAGGAGCTGCCGCAGGCTGCGATCTTTTGATTTTTCTTCCTACAAATCACACCTGCATTTGCCCTATAGACAGAACCCTTGGTTCGGCCGATGATTTGCCCCGCAAAACCCACTCACTTGCGAGAAATCATCATGAGCAAAAAGCCATCGAAACATGGCCCCAACAAGGCCAAATCCATCATCGCCCAGCCTCTGTTCCGCAGCCGTCAGGAACCAGCCGGCAAGGGCAAAGGCAGCTACCGCCGCGAAGCCTTCCAGTCTAATAGCTGGGAGGCTTCTTACTTTCTGGCGGCCTGAAAGGCAAGCGCTCGCTCAACATGTTAAGGTCTGCACCTGATTCGTACTCCCTGGACCCGTGCATGCCCCTTTGTATTTCCCGTCGTTGGCCCCTGCGCCAACTGATCGCCGCCTCCAGCCTCATTTTGCTTGTTGCCTGCGCGGAAAAACCCACCGCAGCCGACGCCAAGCCGCTTCAGACCCTCCCCGTCGCGACAGCCCCTGCGGTCATTCCGCCCGTGGTTCCGACCGGTGAAAACCTCGACATCCAGCCCACCCAGACCTTCGCCGAATGGCAGGCGGGTTTCCGCAAGGACGCTCTGGCCGCCGGTATCCGCGCCGACCTGTTCGACCGCGCATTCGCCAATGTCAGCCTCGACACCAGCGTGATCCGTGCCGACCGCAGCCAGCCGGAATTCTCCCGCCCGGTGTGGGAGTACCTCGACGGCGCCCTTTCGCCGCTGCGGGTACACAAAGGCCAGGCGCTGGTCAGCCAGTACGCCGACATCCTGCAAAGCATCGAACAGCGCTACGGCGTCGATCGTCAGGCACTGGTCTCGGTGTGGGGCATGGAAAGTAACTTCGGGCAGTTCCAGGGCAACAAGTCGGTGATTAATTCCCTGGCGACCCTGGCCTATGAAGGTCGGCGTCCCGGGTTTGCCCACGCGCAACTGATCGCCGCCCTGCAGATCCTGCAACAGGGTGATATCGAGCCTGAGAAAATGCTTGGCTCCTGGGCCGGCGCCATGGGCCAGACCCAGTTCATCCCAACCACCTACAACACCCACGCCGTGGACTTCGATGGCGACGGCCGCCGCGACATCTGGGGCAGCCCGGCCGACGCGCTGGCCTCGACGGCGCACTACCTGCAAAGCTCAGGCTGGCAGAAAGGCCAGCCGTGGGGCTTTGAAGTGCAGCTACCGGGCAGTTTCAACTACGTCCTGGCCGATGGCACGACTCGCAAGAGCGTCGCCGAATGGCTGCAACTGGGCGTCACCCTGCCCAATGGCGGCCAGGTTCCGCCAGGCTCCGAACACCTGTCAGCCGCCCTGCTGCTGCCGGCCGGTTACCGTGGCCCGGCGTTCCTGGTCCTCGACAACTTCCGCGCGATCCTCAAGTACAACAACTCGTCGTCCTACGCCTTGGCCGTTAGCCTGTTGTCCGAACGTTTCAACGGCACCGGCCTGATCAACGGCACGTGGCCCAAAGATGATTTGCCGCTGAGCCGTACCGAGCGGATCGAACTGCAAAGCTTGCTGGGCGCGCAGAATTATGACGTGGGCAACGCCGACGGCATTATCGGCGCCAACACCCGCAAGGCGATCCGCAGCGCCCAGCAGTCGTTTGGCTGGCCGGCGGATGGGTATCCGACGCACAAGTTGCTCGAAGGCCTGCGTAACCGATAGTCAGCCGTATGGCGGATGCCGCCTTCACGCGAGCAAGCTCGCTCCCACATCTGGATCTGTGTTCGACCTAAATCCAATGTGGGAGCGAGCTTGCTCGCGATGACTGACTAACAGGCGACCACACTCTAGCGTCTGACCACCACATCCTGTTCCAACACCAATTCCTTGTTCCCCGCATCCAGCCTCACCAGCGCGCCCATCGGCAACGTCAGGTTCGGATCGCAATGCCCGCTGCGCCACCCGGCCAGCACCGGGATGCGCAACGGCTCAAAGGTCTGCTTGAGCAAACGCTCCAGCGCAACCCCATCTACCCCCGCCACATCCCCCACCAGAACCCCGCGCAGCTTGTGCAGCGTGCCGGCAAGACGCAGATGGGTCAGCAGCCGGTCTATTCGATACAACGGCTCGTTGATGTCCTCGATGAACAGAATGACGCCCTCGGCATCCATTTCGTAAGGCGTACCCATGGTCGCAGCGATCATCGACAAATTACCCCCAAGCAAACGCCCGTGAGCTATGCCTGGCCCAATCGTGGCCAGCGAGTAGGCCACCGGGTGCGCCAGCACGCTGCCCGCCTTCACCTGTCCTCTGAGCATGTTGAAAAACGAAGACTCGGTAGGTTTTTGCTTGTCACCCAGCAGGTCGGCGTTGAGCATCGGGCCATGAAAGGTCACGAAGCCCGCATAACGGCTGATCGCCAAGTGCAGTGCGGTGATGTCGCTGTAGCCGATGAACGGCTTGGCATTGTTGCGCAGCAATTCAAAGTCGATGCGATCGAGCAACCGCGGCGTACCGTAACCCCCGCGTAAGCAAATAATGGCGTCGACCTCACTGTCGGCGAACGCCCCGTGCAGGTCATTGAGCCGCACATCATCGCTTCCGGCCAGGTAATCGTCTTTCTCATACACGCCGGGAAAAACCCGCAGTGAATATCCGCGAGCGTGCATCCAGGCGATGGCCTTATCGGTGTCCAGCGCTGCGGGACCGGCGGGCGCGATGACGCCAATCAGTCCTTCCGACGGCAAAGCCGGAACGGGTGAGTGAGGACACAGCGTGTGAGTCGGTCGAACGGTCATCCATGAATCTCCCTGCGCAGAAAAGCTTCAGCACACAGTAGTCAGGAACGGGGGCAAACAGAAGAGGATCAGTCGCCCCGCAGGTTGCAGGAAAAGACTGTAGTGGCCGTAGACACGGCCAACAAAAACGCCCGCAAGGCTGAAAAGCCTTGCGGGCGCTTTGTTACAAGGACGACATCAATTCAGCTTTAACCAGTTTCGCCTGCTCGTCGGCGTGGTACGAGGAACGTACCAGCGGGCCCGAAGCGACGTTCTTGAAGCCCATTTTGTAACCTTCCTCGGCGAACCAGGCGAAGGTATCCGGGTGCACAAAACGCTCCACCGGCAAGTGGCTGCGGGACGGTTGCAGGTACTGGCCCAGGGTCAGCATGTCGATGTCGTGTTCGCGCATGCGTTTCATGACTTCGATCACTTCTTCGTCAGTCTCGCCCAGACCCAGCATCAGGCCTGACTTGGTCGGAATGTGCGGCATCATCTGCTTGAAGCGTTGCAGCAGGGTCAGCGACCACTGGTAATCCGAACCCGGACGCGCAGCCTTGTACAGGCGCGGTACGGTTTCCAGGTTGTGGTTGAACACATCCGGCGGCTCGGCAGCGGTGATTTCCAGCGCAACGTCCATACGGCCACGGTAATCCGGCACCAGGGTTTCGAGCTGCACGTTCGGCGACAGCTTGCGGATCTCGCGGATGCAGTCGGCAAAGTGCTGGGCACCACCGTCACGCAGGTCGTCGCGGTCAACCGAGGTGATCACCACGTACTTGAGTTTCAGGTCGGCGATGGCGATGGCCAGGCTTTCCGGCTCGTTGACGTCCAGTGGCTTCGGACGACCGTGGCCAACGTCGCAGAACGGGCAGCGACGGGTGCAGATGTCACCCATGATCATGAAGGTCGCGGTGCCGCCGGAGAAGCATTCGCCAAGGTTCGGGCAGGACGCCTCTTCGCAGACACTGTGCAGCTTGTGTTTGCGCAGCAGGGCCTTGATGCGGTCGACTTCCGGGGAAACCGGGATACGCACGCGAATCCAGTCAGGTTTCTTCGGCAGTTCGGTGGTCGGAATGATCTTCACCGGGATACGTGCAACCTTCTCGGCGCCGCGCAGCTTCACGCCGGCTTCAACCTTGGCACGCGGGGCCGGACGCTCGGTAACATCCAGCGTCGGGATCATGGTTTGCACTGCATCAGTAGTCATATCAGTCGATTCCGCCCGTTAGGGTCGTCTGCTCAGCATAGTCGAGGTGTTTGACGAGCTGCGCGCGCAGCCGGGCACTTACCTCGGCAAATTCAATCGATCCTGCGTGATCGCTCAGCTGGGTCATCGCCAGCCCGGCGTAGCCGCAGGGATTAATCCGTCGAAACGGTTCCAGGTTCATGTCCACATTCAGGGCCAGGCCATGAAAGGAGCAACCGTGGCGGATCCGCAGACCCAGAGAAGCGATTTTCGCCCCATTGACGTAGACACCCGGAGCATCCGGCTTGGCCACTGCGGTCACGCCATAGCTGGCCAGCAACTCGATCAGGCATTGTTCCATGCGGCTGACCAGGTCACGCACGCCGAAACCCAGCTTGCGTACGTCGAGCAACAGGTAGGCCACCAATTGGCCGGGACCGTGATAAGTCACTTGACCACCGCGATCAACCTTAACCACCGGAATATCCCCTGGGAGCAACACGTGCTCAGCCTTGCCGGCCTGCCCCTGGGTGAACACCGGTGGGTGCTCGACCAGCCAGATCTCGTCCGCTGCATCGCTGCCGCGTTCGTTGGTGAAGCGTTGCATGGCATGCCAGACCGGCTCGTAAGCCATCTGGCCGAGCTCGCGAAAGCCCACCGCGGCAGACATCACAGCACCATGTGCACGAAACCGGTAGCCCGCAACTCGCTGTTGATGTCGTACAGCTGTTCTTGACCGGTGGCGATGATGTGCAGCTGGATGGTCGTATATTTGCCGTTGGTGCTCTGGCGCTCGGCCAGGGTCTTGTGGTCAACGGTCGCGTGTTTCTCAAGGATTGCGATGATCTTGTCCTTGAAACCCACGCCGGTGTCGCCGATCACCTTGATAGGGTAATCCGCGCAGGGGAATTCGATTTTTGGCGCCTTTACTTCGTTGTCTGTCATGGCGTAACGGCCTCGTAAGCCGTGGCAACGGACATGGCCCCGTTCCGGATTGGAACAGGGCCATGCAAGTCCACACTAATTCAGTTGAACAAGCCGTAGAAGAATAGACGGATGCTATCCCACATGCGGCGGAAGATACCACCCTCGTCGACCGCGTCCAGAGCGATCAGGTCAGCGCTATGCACGACTTTGTCGTCCAGCTTCACTTCGACTTTACCGATTACGTCGCCCTTGGCGATTGGCGCAATCAGTTGCGGGTTCATGGTCATGCTGGCGGCGAGCTTTTTCAGCTGGCCTTTTGGCAGGGTCATGGTCAGGTCTTGGGCCAGGCCGGCCTTGACTTGATTGGTGGTGCCTTTCCAGACAGGAGCCTGAGCCAGCTCGGCGCCTTTCTGATAGAACGTCTGGGTTTCGAAGAAGCGGAAACCGTAGGTCAACAGCTTCTGGGTTTCGGAGGCGCGAGCCACTTCACTGTTGGTGCCGAACACCACAGCGATCAGGCGCATGCCATCACGTACTGCCGAAGACACCATGCAGTAGCCGGCTTCGTCGGTGTGGCCGGTTTTCAGGCCGTCGACCGTCTTGTCGCGCCACAGCAGCAGGTTACGGTTAGGTTGCTTGATGCCGTTCCAGAAAAACTCTTTCTGCGAGTAGATCGCGTAGTGAGCCGGGTCTTCGTGGATGATCGCGCGAGCCAGCACCGCCATGTCGTGAGCCGACGAGTAGTGCTCAGGGTTCGGCAGACCGGTCGGGTTCATGAAGTGGCTGTTGGTCATGCCCAGATCGGCCACGGTTTTGTTCATCATGTCAGCGAAGGCGTCTTCGCTGCCGGCGATGTGCTCGGAGAGCGCAACGCTGGCGTCGTTACCCGACTGAATGATGATGCCGTGCAGCAGGTCGCTGACAGTGACTTGCGAGCCGACCTTGATGAACATCCGCGAACCGCCGGTACGCCAGGCGTTTTCGCTGACGGTCACCGGGTCGTTTTCGCCGATCTGGCCACGACGGATTTCCAGGGTCGCGATGTACGCGGTCATCAGCTTGGTCAGGCTGGCCGGAGGCAGACGCTGGTCACCGTTGTTCTCCACCAGCACGTTGCCGCTGCTGGCGTCCATGAGTACATAGGCTTTGGCGGCCAGTTGCGGTGGCGACGGCATCATCTCGACCGCGAAAGCGGCAGGCGAGAGGAGCAGCGGGACTAGCAGACACAGGCATTTGGCAAAGGTGGTGATGTTCATCCGTCTCTCGAAATCGCTAATGGAAACTGCCCAAGGGCAAAACTAATCAGACAGCTTTCTAACGAGCTGTCGCGTGTTCAGTTGTTCACTCAGAACCCTTGCCGGGCTTTTGTTCTTTAACGAGCCAACAACCAGGTCCACCCCCCAAACCGCAAGCGAACCGTCAATCAAGTACTACGTATTACTCGGCAGTGACCAGGCTCGGCGAACCGAGATTGGCCATTCGCACGCTGTTCTGCACTTGCTGGATTTCACCCGGCGAGCCGATCGGCCCCAGGCGCACCCGATGCAGCGTCTGTTGATTGCGCACGATCGAACTGATGAACACCGGAGCGCTCACCATCCCGCTGAGCTTCGATCTCAGGAGTTCTGCAGCGTCCGGGTTGGCGAACGCGCCCACCTGCAGATACTGGCCAGAGGCTGGTACAGAAGCGTTTTTTTTTGCATCGATCGGCACGGGCACGACAGCGGCGGCGTGTTGCTGCGGCGGTGGCGTCCATTGCTCGACGGTGCCGGCCGAAGCCGTAATCGTCGGGGCGCTATTTTGCGCGACTTGCGGCTCGTTAAGCATCAAAGGCGCCGGACGGCCTTTGGCTGCCCACCATTGCTGCGGATCGATGCCTTCGACCTTGACCCGCGCGGTGCCGGTTTCGGCATAGCCGAGCTTTTTGGCGGCCGCGTAGGACAAGTCGATGATTCGGTCCGAGTAGAACGGCCCTCGATCGTTGACCCGCAGAATCACAGTCTTGTTGTTGTCCAGGTTGGTCACCCGAACGTAACTGGGCAGTGGCAAGGTCTTGTGCGCGGCACTCATGCCGTACAGGTCGTAAACCTCGCCATTGGCGGTGTTCTGGCCGTGGAATTTGGTGCCATACCAGGAAGCCGTGCCGGAGGCGATGTAGGACTTGGATTCCTGCTGCGGGAAGTAAGTCTTGCCCAGCACGGTGTACGGATTGGCTTTATAAGGACCGCTGTGCAGGGTCGGCGTGGCATCCGGGATGCGCGAGACGTCGACATCCCACCATGGCGCGCCATCCTTGTGGGCGCGGTTGATGTCCAGGCCTGGCGTTGCGCGCACGGCGGTGGGAGAAGACTTTTGCGCCGGCGCGCGGCTGGTCGAACAACTGGCGACCAGCACCGCCAACGCGGCGAATGCCATCAGCTTCAGGGGTTTATTCATAGGCAATGCCCGCATTACTTGACGCCCCGTGCTTGGACCAGCTGTTCAGACAGTTGATGTACGGCCATGGCGTACATCACGCTGCGGTTATAACGCGTGATCGCGTAAAAATTCGTCAGGCCCATCCAGTATTCGGGGCCATTGTCACCTTCCAGGCGGAAAGCCGTGACCGGCATATCATCGCGCAGCGCATCATGACTTGACCACCCCAGCGCCCGCAACTCCCCGACGGTTTTAGTCGGTTCGATGCCTGTGGTCAAACCTTCGTCCACCTGATCGCCACGCACATCGGCGCGGCTGACCACCGGTTCGCCGGCTACCCAGCCGTGACGCTTGAAATAACTGGCGACGCTGCCAATGGCATCGTCCGGATTGGTCCAGATATTAATGTGGCCGTCACCGTCGAAATCCACCGCATAGGCACGAAAGCTGCTCGGCATGAACTGCGGCAAACCCATCGCGCCAGCGTAAGAGCCTTTGAGAGTCAGCGGATCGACCTGCTCTTCCCGGGCCAGCAACAGGAACTCACGCAATTCCTTGCGGAAAAATTCGGCACGGGGAGGATAGTCGAAACCCAGGGTCGACAAGGCGTCGATTACCCGAAAATTGCCGGTATTACGGCCAAAAAAGGTCTCAACACCGATGATCGAGACGATTACCTGGGCCGGGACGCCGTATTCCTGTTCGGCTCGGGCCAGTACCGCCTCGTGCTGACGCCAGAAGTCCACGCCACGGGCGATGCGCGCGTCGGTGATGAACATCGGACGATACTCGTTCCACTGCTTGACCCGCTCGGCAGGTTTCGAGATCGCGTCCAGAATCGACTGCTTGCGCTCGGCTTCGCGGAACACGCCCATCAGTTGTTCACCGGCGAAACCGTAGTCGCGGGTCATTTCACCGACGAATTCGGCCACCTGCGGTGAGCCTTCGTAATCGCCGGCCAACGCTTCCTGCGCTGTGCCAAGGATGCTTACCAGGCCGACCCATGGCGCGTATCGAGTCGCCCAGCCACGCATTACTTGCATTGAAATCTTCACCTTATTCAAACCTGAGCGATCCACTTGCGATGGGTATGGATCGACATCAAAACCCCAAACGCTGACAGCAGCGTCACCAGCGAAGTTCCTCCGTAGCTAATGAACGGCAACGGCACCCCCACAACCGGCAACAGGCCACTGACCATACCGATGTTGACGAAAACATAAACAAAAAACGTCATGGTCAGGCTGCCCGCGAGCAATTTGCCGAACAATGTCTGGGCCTGGGCGGTAATCACCAGTCCGCGGCCGATCAACAGCAGGTAAATCAGCAGCAGTGCGCAGATACCCACCAGGCCGAATTCTTCGCCCATGACCGCAATAATGAAGTCGGTGTGGCTTTCCGGTAGGAAGTCCAGGTGCGATTGGGTACCGAGCAACCAGCCCTTGCCGAACACACCGCCGGAACCGATGGCGGCTTTCGATTGAATGATGTTCCAGCCAGTGCCCAGCGGATCGCTTTCGGGATCGAGGAAGGTCAGGATTCGCTGCTTCTGGTAGTCGTGCATGATGAAGTACCACATGCCGACCGCCACCGGCACAGCCGCGGCAATCACGCTGAGAATCCAGCGCCAGCGCAGGCCGCCCATGAACAGAACGAACGCGCCACCGGCGAGGATCAGCAGCGAAGTGCCGAGGTCGGGCTGACGCACAATCAGGATAAACGGCAAGCCGATCAGAAACAGACTGACGCCCACATGCTTGAGCTGCGGCGGCAAGGTGCGCTTGGACAAGTACCAGGCGATGGTCGCCGGCATCAGAATCTTCATGAATTCCGAGGGCTGGAAGCGGATCACCCCGGGAATGTTGATCCAGCGTGTGGCGCCCATGGCGTTGTGGCCCATGACGTCCACCACCACCAGCAACAGCACGCCGAGCACATAACCGACTGGCACCCAACGGGCCATGAAGCGCGGCTCGAATTGGGCGATGACGATCATCGACACCAGACCGATGCCGAACGAAGTGGCTTGCTTGGCCAGCAGATCCCAGCTTTTGCCGCTGGCCGAATACAGCACGAACAGGCTGCCGGCAGCGAGGGTCAGCAGCAGGATCAGCAACGGGCCATCAATGTGCATGCGTTGCAACAGCGTCGCGCGGCGACGCATCACATCTTCGCTGGAGAGGATGCGATCGAAATTACTCTTCACGGGCCGTAGCCTCCGCACTGATAGGGCTGGCGTATTCGGCCTTCAACCGACCGTCCTGGTCCAGAAGCCAGGCGTCCATGATTTGACGCACCACGGGCGCTGCAACGCCGGAACCGGACTCGCCGTTCTCGACCATCACCGACACCACGATTTGCGGGTTGTCGGCCGGCGCGAAGCCGACGAACAAGGCGTGGTCGCGATGGCGTTCCTGAACCTTGGAGCGGTCGTACTTCTCGCCCTGCTTGATCGCGACCACCTGGGCCGTACCACTTTTACCCGCGATGCGGTATTGCGAACCGATCGCCGCTTTGCGCGCAGTACCCCGGGCACCGTGCATCACCTGTTGCATGCCGTGATTGACCTTGGTCCAGTCGGACGGGTCACGCAGGACGATGTCCGGCATCGGGTTTTCGTCCTTCGGCTTCTCGCCTTCGACGGTCTTGGCCAGGTGCGGACGGTTCCAGACACCTTTGTTGGCGACCAGCGCGGTGGCCTGGGCCAGCTGCAACGGCGTGGACTGCATGTAGCCCTGCCCAATCCCGAGAATCAGTGTTTCTCCCGGGTACCAGGCCTGACGTCGGGTTGCACGCTTCCATTCCCGTGTCGGCATCAGCCCCGGTGACTCTTCGAACATGTCCAGCGAGACCTTCTGGCCGATGCCGAACTTGCCCATGTAAGCCGACAACCGATCGATCCCCAGCTTGTGGGCCAGGTCGTAGAAGTAGGTGTCGTTGGAACGCATGATCGCCATGTCCAGATCGACGTAGCCGTCGCCGGTACGGTTCCAGTTACGGTATTTGTGGTCGTAATTGGGCAACTGGTAATAGCCGGGATCGTAGACCCGACTCGACGCAGTCACGACACCCGCATCCAGCCCGGCAATCGCCACCGCCGGCTTGATAGTCGAGCCCGGCGGGTAGAGGCCGCGCAGCACGCGGTTGAACAGTGGCCGGTCGATGGAATCGCGCAGCTCGGCATAGGCTTTGAAGCCGATGCCGGTGACGAACAGGTTCGGGTCGAAACTCGGCGCACTGACCATCGCCAGCACTTCGCCGGTTTTCGGGTCCAGCGCCACCACCGCACCACGACGACCGCCGAGCGCTGCTTCGGCCGCTTCCTGCAATTTGATGTCCAGGCTCAGGACGATGTCCTTGCCGGGAATCGGATCGGTACGCTTGAGCACGCGCAATACGCGGCCTCGAGCATTGGTCTCGACTTCTTCGTAACCCACCTGACCGTGCAGTTCGGGCTCGTAGAAGCGCTCGATACCGGTTTTGCCGATGTGGTGGGTGCCGCTGTAATTGACCGGATCGAGTGACTTCAGCTCTTTCTCGTTGATCCGCCCCATGTAACCCACCGAGTGCGCAAAGTGCGCGCCCTGCGGATAGTGACGCACCAGCTGTGCGACCACTTCCACACCCGGCAGACGGAACTGATTCACCGCGATGCGGGCGATCTGTTCTTCGGTCAGTTCGAACAGGATCGGCACCGGCTCGAACGGCCGGCGCCCCTGACGCATGCGCTTCTCGAAGATCACCCGATCCTCGGGCGTCAGCGCCAGCACTTCGACGATCACGTCGAGCACTTGCTGCCAGTCGCCCGAGCGCTCACGGGTCATGCTCAGGCTGAAGCTGGGCCGGTTATCGGCCACCACCACGCCATTGCGGTCGAAGATCAACCCGCGAGTCGGCGGAATCGGCTGCACATGGACGCGGTTGTTTTCCGACAGGGTCGAGTGGTACTCGTACTGAATCACCTGGAGAAAATACAGCCGCGCGATCAGCACACAGATCAGCAACACCACCGCAATTGCCCCGAACACGACGCGGCCACGCACCAGACGGGCGTCTTTTTCGTGGTCCTTGATGCGGATCGGCTGGGGCATGAGGGCAGAACTACTTGTGGTAAGGGTGGCCGGACAGGACTGTCCAGGCACGATACAGCTGTTCGCCGATCAGGATTCGCACCAGCGGGTGCGGCAACGTCAACGGCGAGAGCGACCAGCGCTGATCGGCCCGGGCACAGACTTCCGGCGCCAGCCCTTCGGGGCCGCCGACCATGAAATTCACCGTGCGCGAGTCCAGCCGCCAGCGATCGAGCTCGACCGCCAGCTGCTCGGTGCTCCAGGGCTTGCCGTGGACTTCGAGGGTCACAACGCGCTCGTTCGGCCCGACCTTGGCCAGCATGGCTTCGCCTTCCTGACGGATGAAGCGTGCCACGTCGGCGTTCTTGCCACGGGTGTTGAGCGGTATTTCCACCAGTTCCAGCGCCAGCTCGGACGGAAGACGCTTGGCATATTCATGCCAGCCTTCTTCCACCCACTTGGGCATGCGTGAACCGACGGCGATCAGTCGCAGTCGCACAGCGGTCCCTTATTGCTGGTCTTTGTTGAGCTTGACGAAGTGCTCATGGGTGTTTTCCGGGCTGTGGTGAGCCGCGTTCAGAGCACGGCTCTGTTCTGCACCGGACCACAGACGCTCCAGGTCGTAAAACTGACGAGCCGAAGCGGTCATCATGTGCACGATGACATCATCCATATCCAGCAGGACCCAGTCGCTGTCGCCCTTGCCTTCTTCACCCAGCGGCTTGACGCCCAGGGCTTTGACCGCCTCGCGGACCTTATCCAGCATCGCGCCGATCTGGCGGTTGGACGTACCGGTAGCGATGATCATGAAGTCAGTGATGCTCTGCTTTTCACGAACGTCGATCACCTGAATGTCCTGGCCCTTGACGTCTTCCAGGGCCGTTACGGCAACCTTGACCAGCTCTTCGCCGCGCAGCTCAGGGCCGGTTGGAACCTCTACTGGCAGCGGGGCGCTCTTGAACGTGCCTTTGCGCTTTACTTTAGTTACGTCTTTGTCAGTCATATAAAACTCGTTTTGCTCGTATGTTCGGGCGCTTCGGTACACGCGTTCACGTGTTTTGAAGCGCTCCCTTTTTCAGTTCGACGCACGGTAGAGACCGTGCGCATCGATGTAGGCCAGGACCGCGTCGGGCACCAGGAAACGTACCGACTTACCGCTGGCCAGCAGTTGACGGATCTGGGTGGCGGATACCGCGAGCGGTGTCTGCCAGACGAATGCAATCTGTCCGCTCGGCCCTTTAAGGGCCAGCGGGTCGCTCACCGAGCGTGCCGCCAACAGATTGCGCAAGGCATCCGGCGGTTCGCTGTCGGCATCCGGGCGTTGCAGCACCAGGATGTGGCAATGCTGGAGCAACTCTTCCCAGCGGTGCCAAGTGGGCAGGCCGCAAAATGCGTCCCAGCCCAAAAGTAGAAAAACCTGGTCTTCAGCGGCCAGTTCGGCACGCATCAGTTCCAGGGTGTCGATGGTGTAGGACGGTTTGTCCCGCTGCAATTCGCGGGCGTCCACCACCAGCGGCGCCACACCGGCCACCGCGCACTCGACCATCGCCAGACGGTCTTTCGCCGATACCTGCGGCGTACCGCGATGAGGCGGTCTGGCACTGGGTGTCAGACGCAGCTCATCGAGCGCCAGCGATTCGGCGACTTCCAGCGCACTGCGCAAATGGCCGATGTGCACCGGGTCGAAGGTCCCGCCCAGCATGCCAATGCGCCGAGGCGCAGGCTCGCTGGCGGTGACCGGGGCTGACAGGTCGAGGTCGCCCAAGTCAGTCCGACGCCTGGCCGCGCAACTGGCCATCACCGACCACGATGTACTTCTCGCAGGTCAGACCTTCGAGGCCCACCGGGCCGCGGGCGTGCAGCTTATCAGTAGAAATGCCAATCTCGGCACCCAATCCGTATTCGAAGCCATCGGCGAAGCACGTCGGGGTGTTGATCATTACCGACGATGAGTCGACTTCCGCGACGAAACGCCGGGTGTCAGCAAGGTTTTCGCTGACAATCGAATCGGTGTGATGGGAGCCGTACTTATTAATGTGTTCGATGGCCTGGTCCAGCCCGTCGACCACACGGATCGAGAGAATCGGCGCCAGGTATTCGGTGTTCCAGTCTTCTTCGCTAGCGGCAACAGCCTCGATGATCGCCCGGGTGCGTTCGCAGCCGCGCAGCTCGACGCCTTTTTCGCGGAACTGTGCAGCCATCGATGGCAGGAAATCCTTGGCGACCGATTGGTCCACCAGCAGGGTTTCCATGGCACCGCAGATACCATAGCGGTAAGTCTTGGCGTTGAACGCGATGCGCTGGGCTTTCGGCAGGTCGGCATGAGCACTGACGTAAACGTGACAGATGCCGTCCAGATGCTTGATAACCGGCACGCGGGCGTCACGGCTAACGCGTTCGATCAGGCCACGGCCGCCACGGGGCACGATAACGTCGACGTATTCTGGCATGGTGATCAGCGCGCCAACGGCGGCGCGATCAGTGGTTTCGACCACTTGCACCACGGCGGCAGGCAAATCGGCTTCGGCCAGACCGCGCTGGATGCAGGCGGCAATGGCACGATTGGAATGAATCGCCTCGGAGCCGCCACGCAGGATGGTCGCGTTGCCGGACTTCAGGCACAGGCTGGCGGCATCGATGGTCACGTTCGGCCGGGATTCGTAGATGATCCCGATCACGCCCAACGGCACGCGCATCTTGCCAACCTGAATGCCCGACGGCCGAAAGCTCATGTCGCGGATCGCGCCGACCGGGTCCGGCAGAGCCGCTACCTGACGCAAACCGACGATCATGCCGTCGATGCGTTCAGGGGTCAGCGCCAGACGTTCAAGCAATGCCGGTTCAAGACCATTGGCACGGCCAGCGGCCAAATCCAGTTCATTGGCAGCCGTCAGCTCGGCGCGTGCAGCGTCCAACGCATTGGCAGCAGCCTGCAAGGCGCGGTTTTTCTGCGCGGTGCTGGCACGGCCGATGACGCGAGAAGCCTCGCGGGCAGCGCGACCCAGGCGGGTCATGTAGTCAAGAACGGACTCAGTCATGGTCTGGAGTGGTCTTTGCTAAGGTCTTGGTAAAGAGTAAAGCGGCAGATTATAGCTGTCGCGTCCCGGGACTAACAGCGGTGACGGGCGGATGGTCGAAATGGAGGGCAATTTGCCGACGTTCAGCCGTGATTAAGCTGCAAATTGTTATGATCACGACTCAATCAGCCCTAATAAACGCCGTTCATCATGACCAACCTGACTGTTCCCACGTCCGCGACGAGCCCGTCCAAGGGGCTCGCGGATGCATTTTTCGACAGAGACGCCCAAACGCTGGCCCGGGATTTACTCGGCAAAGTCATCCGTCACCGGGTCGGCGACCTGTGGCTCAGCGCCCGGATTATCGAGGCCGAAGCCTATTACTTCGAAGAAAAAGGCAGCCACGCCTCCCTCGGCTACACAGAAAAACGTAAGGCTTTGTTTCTGGATGGCGGCCACATCTATATGTACTACGCCCGTGGCGGCGATTCCCTGAACTTCAGCGCCAAAGGTCCCGGCAATGCGGTGTTGATTAAATCCGGTTATCCATGGGTCGATGAACTGAGCGGGCCGGCGAGCCTGGCGCAGATGCTGCTGAACAATCCCGACGCCCAAGGTCGCCCTCGCCCCTCGCAAAAGCTTTGCGCTGGACAGACTTTGCTCTGCAAGGCTCTGGGCCTGAAGGTGCCTGTCTGGGACGCCAAGCGCTTCGACCATGAAGTGCTGCTGGTGGAAGATGTAGGCCCGGCGCCTGTTCACATCATACAAACCACGCGTTTGGGCATTCCCCACGGCCGCGATGAGCATTTGATGTACCGTTTCGTCGATGCGGCTTACGCGCCGTATTGCACGCGCAACCCCATGCGACGGGGGCAGGTCGAAGGTCGCGATTATTTTTTGCTGTGAACACAATCCCCTGTAGCCGGGGTCAATTCATAAAATGGAGTTGTTTTTATGGGCCCATGGCTCGATAGCGTGACCGGTTGGTTGACGGTCAATCCGCAGTGGTTGGCCGCGGCAGTGTTCATAGTGGCTTGCGTTGAATGCCTGGCGATTGCCGGGCTGATCGTGCCGGGCACAGTGTTGCTGTTTGCGGTGGCGGTGCTGGCCGGCAGTGGCGCGTTGTCATTGGGTGAAACGCTGCTACTGGGTTTCCTCGGCGGCGTGCTGGGCGACATCGTTTCGTACTTTTTAGGGCGACATTTCCACCAGAACATCCGGCGCCTGCCAGGGTTGCGCCATCATCCGGAATGGATCGCCGGGGCCGAGGCATATTTCCAGCGTTACGGCATCGCCAGCCTGTTGGTCGGGCGTTTCATCGGTCCGCTGCGGCCGATGTTGCCGATGGTCGCGGGGATGTTCGACATGCCCTTCCCGCGCTTCGCCGCCGTCAGCCTGCTGGCCGCCGCTGGCTGGACCGTTGCCTATCTGCTGCCCGGCTGGGCCACGGGGGCGGCGATTCGCTTGCCGTTGCCGGATGGCTTCTGGCCTGAGGCCGGCGTCGTCGCCGGTAGCATCGCCCTCATGGTGGGCTTGAGCATCACCAGCAGCATACGCCGTCATCGCAAAGCGACGATGCTGATTACTGGAATGAGCTTCCTGATTTTGGCCGGACTGTTTATCGGCTATCCGCACCTGACCGCCCTCGATCAGGGCGTGATGACCCTGGTGCAGGAACACCGCAGCCCGCTGCTCGATGAAGTGGCGGTGACGTTCACGCTGATCGGCGAGTTCCGCAACATGCTGTTGTTCAGCGCCCTGCTGACGGGTTTGCTGTTGCTCACCCGGCAATGGCGCCAGGCGATTTTCGCCGGTAGCACCCTGCTGTGCACCGCGCTGGGCAACACCGTGACCAAACACTTTTTCGCCCGCGTACGCCCGGAAGTGTTGAGCGATCCTCTGACCAGCTACAGCATGCCCAGCGGCCACGCCTCGGGCTCTTTTGCGCTGTTTCTGACGCTGGCCGTGCTGGCCGGCCGCGGACAACCGCCGCGCATGCGCCTGACCTGGCTGCTATTGGGTTGCTTGCCCGCGCTGGCGATTGCCCTGTCGCGGGTGTACCTGGGCGCGCACTGGCCAACGGATGTGCTGGCCGGCGCCATGCTGGCAGCGTGCGTGTGTGCCGCGAGTTTGTGGCTGAATCAGCGCCCGGCGCCGCTAAACGCCATGCCACCCAAGGTCTGGTGGCTGGTGCTTCCGGCGCTGGTGGCGCTGTTCGGGTTCTTTGCGTTGCGGCACTTACCGCATGCGATGTTGCGGTATGCCTATTAGCAAAAGCAAAAGATCGCAGCCTTCGGCAGCTCCTACAGGATGTACACCGAACCCCAGTAGGAGCTGCCGAAGGCTGCGATCTTTTAGCGGGCGTCAGGCGAACAATTCGCCTTGCAACTCATCCAGCAGCGCCTGAATTGCATCCAGTCGCTGCTGCGGATCATCGAGTTGCAGCAGGTCGATCTTGTCCACTTCGGCAAACGGCAACAGGTACGCCAACTGATTGGCCAGCGATTGTTGCCCGCTCGCTTCAGTGCCCATGTTCAGCGCCTCGACCATCGGGTGTTCGGCCAACGCTTTAAGCAGCGCAACCAGGTCGGCATCCTCATCCTGCAACGGTTGCTCAGGCTCGTCCTCCAGCCACTCGACCTCGGCGACGGTCAGCTGATCGCGCTGAATCTCGGTGCGCAACACGTGGAAACGCCGTCCACCCTGCACCCGAATGCCCAGCAAGCCATTGTCCTGCTGTTTGAAATCAGTGATCAGCGCCTCGCATCCGACCAGCGCGTAGCCCGCCGGGGCGATGCCGACTTCTTCGCCGTCGAGGATGCACACCACGCCGAAGCCGCCGCCCTGTTTCATGCAGCGACTGATCATGTCCAGGTAGCGCGCCTCGAAGATCTGCAAATCGAGGATGCAACCCGGAAACAACACCGTATTCAGCGGAAAAAGCGGCAAGCTCATAGACATTTCCTTACACCACCATCGACACCGCCAACGGCAGGAAAACTGCCGTGGCCACGCCCATCAGACTCATCGCCAGCGCCGCGAAGGCGCCGCACTCATCATTTTCCTGCATCGCCACCGCCGTGCCGACCGCGTGAGCGGTCATGCCCAGCGCCATGCCGCGCGCCTCAGGGCTGTGCACACCCAGCCTGGTCAAAAGACTCGGCCCGAAGATCGCCCCGATGACCCCGGTAATCAACACGAACACTGCCGCCAGCGCCGCGACGCCACCGATCTGCTCTGCCACCAGCATGGCAATCGGCGACGTCACCGACTTCGGCGCCATGGTCATCAGGATCATGTGTTCGGCACCAAACGACCAGCCCAGCAATACGCCCATGCCGGTGGCAACGACGCCACCTATCACCAGCGTAGTAAATATCGGCCAGAACAACTGCCGAATGCGTCGCAGATTGAGGTACAGCGGCACTGCCAGCGCCACGGTCGCAGGCCCGAGCAGGATGCTGAGGATATCGGTGCTCTTACGGTACTCGGCATAGGTCAGGCCGCAACCCACCAATACGCCAATCACCAGCAGCATTGAGACCAGCACCGGCTGCAGAAAGATCCAGCGGGTTTTCTCGAACGCCGCCAGCACCAACTGATAAGCCCCCAGCGTAATACCGATACCGAACAACGGATGATGAATCACCGACGCCCAGGCGCCGTGCCAGTCGAAGATCATTGGCCGTCCTCACGATGAGCGTGACGCTTGACCATGCGCTGCATCAGCACGCCAGCGAAAGCCAGGGACAGCAACAGTGACAACACCAGCGCACCGACGATGGCCCAGAAATCCGCGGCAATGTCTTTGGCGTAGACCATCACACCCACGGCGGGCGGCACCAGCAACAACGGCAGGTAACGCAGCAGACTGCTGGCCGCGAGGTTCAGCGGTTCGCCGACCTGGCCACGGCTGATCAGGAACACCAGCAGCAACAGCAGGCCGACAATCGGCCCCGGCAGCACCGGTAAAAACAAGTGGTTGATGGCTGTGCCCAGCAATTGGAACAGCACCAGCCAGGTCAGGCCACGTAACAACATTCGTCATCTCCCGCCAATATCATCCCGCACAAGCGGGCCGAGCATTATAAGCACGCCAACGCTATAGACCGGCATTCGCCAAAATCATGGTCAGTTGACCGGAGCCATTTGCCATGTTGATCTAAAGTGGTAATCCGGGAGGTCAAATCCCCCCACCTCAAAACTATAAAACCGATGAACCCAAGGAGAGTCTCAATGCCCTATGTTCCAGTTGCAGAGCTCAAAGATTATGTCGGCAAGGAACTCGGACGTTCCGAATGGCTCACCATCGATCAGGAGCGCATCAACCTGTTCGCCGAAGCCACAGGGGACTATCAGTTCATCCACGTCGACCCGGTCAAAGCCGCGCAAACGCCATTTGGCAGCACCATTGCACACGGTTTCCTGTCGCTGTCGCTGATCCCCAAGCTGATGGAAGACATCCTGATCCTCCCTGAAGGGGCGAAGATGGTGGTCAACTACGGCTTGGATACCGTGCGTTTCATCCAGCCAGTGAAGGTCAATTCCAGGGTACGACTCAAGGTCGATATGAACGAAGTCACCGAGAAAAAACCGGGCCAATGGCTGCTCAAGGCCACCGCCACGCTTGAGATCGAAGGCTCGGACAAACCGGCCTACATCGCCGAGCCACTGTCTCTCTGCTTCGTGTAACCCATCCCGGAAGCGAAGCAGCTCACGCTGTTTCGCGCCCTCTC
Organism: Pseudomonas rossensis; assembly: GCF_039888995.1. Classification (NCBI taxonomy): domain Bacteria; kingdom Pseudomonadati; phylum Pseudomonadota; class Gammaproteobacteria; order Pseudomonadales; family Pseudomonadaceae; genus Pseudomonas; species Pseudomonas rossensis. Next base: position 29,155 of record NZ_JBBWCB010000026.1, read on the forward strand.
CTGTTTCCTGGCTATATAAGGTCAAAGAGCTGCGGCATACTCGGTCGCCTAATTGCCCGGATCCCGCTATGCGCCCACTTGCACTCCTCGCTCTGACCCTATTGCTCACCGCTTGCGGCGACGGCGAATCGCTGTTGCCCCCCGACGCCCGGTTGCCGGACGGCGGACGCTATCGCGGTGAACTGGTCAACGGATTGCTGCAAGGCCAGGGCCGTATCGATTACCCGAACGGCAGCTGGTACGCCGGCGATTTCGACAAGGGCCAATGGCATGGCCAGGGCGAATGGCACGGCAGTAACGGCGAAGTCTATCGCGGGGGATTCAATCTAGGGCTGTTCGACGGCAAGGGCTCACTGACCACCAGCGGCAGCAGCTTCACCGGCAGTTTCAAAGCCGGTCGACGGGACGGCGAAGGCACCCTCAAAGAAAACGGTATGACCTACCGCGGTGAATTCAAGGCCGATCAATATTCAGGGCTCGGTCGTCTCGAACTCGAAGACGGCAGTTCGTATCAGGGCCAGTTCGCCCACGGCAAACCCAACGGCGAGGGCCAGCGGGGCGACGCCAGCGGCAATCAGTTCACCGGGCATTTCGTCGACGGTCAGCTCGAAGGCAACGGGACTTTCAACAGCGCCGATGGCGATATCTATGTCGGCGGCTTCAAGAACAACCAACTGCACGGCAAGGGCCGCTACGAGAACGCCGACGGTGATGTCTGGCTCGGTCAATTCAAGGAAGGGTCGCTGAACGGCAAGGGCGAGTTGATCGGCGCCGACGGCAGCCATTACATCGGCCAGTTCAGTGACTGGCGCTTCACCGGCCAAGGTCGATTGAACCTGTCCGACGGCAGCTTCTACATTGGTCAATTCGACGGTGACAGTTACTCGGGGCGCGGCACCCTGGTGCTGACTGACGGCACGGTGCAAAACGGTACGTGGATTAATGGCGAGCGTGTTCGCGATGCCGATGGCAAGCTGCTGCCCGATAGCCTGGAACTCGGTTTGCTGGCCCAGGGCCGTTTGCTCGACGATGCACTGTCCAACGTGCCGGCTTCGACCCCGGCAGTCGAGTTGTACACCCTGACTCTCGGCGGTGACGGCAAGCAAAGCGTGTTCTTGCGCGAATCCGATTACGTCAGCAACATGCTCAACAGCCGCTTTGGTGCGTTTGGCCAGATCCGCCTGGTGAACCATCGCGACCACCTCGTCGACCGGCCGATGGCCACCCGGGAAAACCTGCGCCGCGCTGCCGCCGCCCTGGCCGAACGCAGTGGTCCGGAAGACTTGATCTTCATCTACATGACCAGTCACGGCACCAGCGAACACGAACTGGTGCTCGACCAGCCGCGCATGGAACTGTCCGATCTGCCGGCCGACGAACTCGCCGCAGTTCTCTCTCCGCTGAAAAACCGCGACAAGATCATCGTGATTTCGTCCTGCTACTCCGGTGGCTTCATTCCCGCGCTCAAGGATGAACGCACCCTGATCATGACTGCCTCGCGCGCTGACCGCGTGTCCTTCGGCTGCTCGGAAGAAGCCAACTTCACCTACTTCGGCGATGCGCTGTTCGCCCAGGCACTGAACCAGACCGACGACCTCGAGCAAGCCTTCAAACTGGCCAGGGCCACCGTTGCGGAACGCGAGCTGGCGGACAGCTTCGAAGCCTCTGAACCGCAGATCTGGGCGCCGAAAACCGTTCTCTCTCACTGGCAGCTGTTACGCAAACAGCAGGCACGAAAAGCACTACAAAGTGTCTCTATCAGCAACAAGGATGCAAAGAGCAACTAAGCTGAATAGTATCAAGGGGGAAACACTATGTACTTGACGCCTCAGCACGTATTGCTTGCCGGAGCTACCGGTTTGACCGGTGAACATCTTCTTGACCGTCTGCTCAATGAGCCCACGATCTCACGAGTATTGGCGCCCTCACGCCGGCCATTGGCCGAGCATCCCCATCTGGAAAACCCGGTCGGTGACCCTGCGGTGTTTCTGCCGCAATTGAATGGTCGCGTCGACATCGCCTACTGCTGCCTGGGCACCACAATCAAGAAAGCCGGCTCGGAACAGGCGTTTCGCGCGGTGGACCTGGACCTAGTGGTGGCGTTCGCCAAACGTGCACGGGAGATGGGTGCACGGCACCTGATCGTGATCAGTGCCTTGGGGGCCGATCGCAGGTCCCCTATTTTCTACAACCGGGTCAAAGGCGAGATGGAATATGCATTGCGCGCACAGGACTGGCCGCAACTGACCATTTGCCGACCTTCGTTGCTGCTGGGCGAGCGTATGGAACCGCGCATGGCTGAGCAATTCGTTGGGCCCTTGTCCCGTTTGATCCCCGGCAAATACCGCGGCATCGAAGCCTGCCAACTGGCCCGCGCCATGTGGCGACTGGCGCTGGAAGAGCAGGATGGGGTGCGGATTGTGGAGTCGGATGAGTTGCGCAAGTTAGGCAAGTAAGATCAAAAGATCGCAGCCTTCGGCAGCTCCTACAGTGGAATGTGTACACCTGTTGGAGCTGCCGAAGGCTGCGATCTTTTGCTTTTTACAATCCGCCCGTCGCCTGAAAACTTACCCCGATCACCGTGAGCACCGACAGCGGCAACAGCAGCGTGTCGAGCAACGCACTGGCCGGCAGGTCGACGCCGGGGTAGCTCGGGGCTTCGGCGCCGAAGCGGTCCATGGCGCAGCAGCCGCCATTCATGGCATACAAATCCAGACGCGTCCCCGAATACACCACTGGCGCCCCTGGCTTGGCGGCATCAAGCGTTCGCGCCGTGGCGCAGCCAGCCAATTGCAGCGCCAGCACAATCGCCAGCAGCTTATTCATCGCTGGTCAGATGGTGTTCGCCCCAGCGCGGCAGCATGTCCTGGGGAATGTTCAGTAGATTGAGAATTCGCGCCACGACAAAATCGATCAAATCGTCGATGGTTTGCGGCTGATGATAAAAACCGGGCGACGCCGGCAAAATCGTCACGCCCATGTTCGACAACTTGAGCATGTTCTCCAGATGGATGCTTGAATACGGCGCCTCCCGCGGCACCAGAATCAGCTGACGACGTTCCTTCAAGGTGACGTCGGCCGCACGCTCGATCAGGTTGTTGCAAGCCCCCGTCGCAATAGCCGACAAGGTCCCGGTGGAACACGGCACCACCACCATCGCTGCCGGCGCGCCGGAGCCCGAGGCCACTGGCGACATCCAGTCTTCCTTGCCATACACCCGAATCTGCCCAGCGGCAGCGCCGGTGTATTCGGTGAGGAAGGCCTGCATCATCTGGGTTTTCGGCGGCAACGTAACGTCAGTCTCGGTGGCCATCACCAGTTGCGCAGCCTTGGAAATCATGAAGTGCACCTCGCGGTCTTCACGAATCAGGCAGTCAAGCAGGCGCAAACCATATTGGGCGCCCGAAGCGCCCGTCATCGCCAGCGTGATGCGTTCCGGGCCGTTGTTCATTGCAGCGCCTCGGCGAGTTTGCCGTGCAGGCCGCCGAAGCCGCCGTTGCTCATGATCACCACGTGAGTGCCGGGCTGGGCCTGGCTCTTCACGCGCTCGATGATACCTTCCAGCGAATCGCTGACGATCGACGGCACTGTGCACAACGCAGCAGTAGCCCCCAGATCCCAACCGAGGTTGGCCGGCGCGTACCAGATCACTTGATCGGCATCGACCACGCTTTCCGGCAAGCCGTCGCGGTGAGCACCGAGCTTCATGGAGTTGGAGCGCGGCTCGATGATCGCAATCAACGGTGCATCGCCGATGCGCTTGCGCAGACCGTCGAGGGTCGTCGCAATAGCCGTCGGATGGTGAGCGAAGTCGTCATAGATGGTAATGCCGCGAACCTCCGCGACTTTCTCCATCCGGCGCTTGACGCTTTTGAATGCGCTCAGCGCAGCGATGCCCATGGACGGCACAACACCGACGTGACGGGCCGCAGCCAACGTGGCCAAGGCGTTGGCGACGTTGTGTTGGCCGGTCATGTCCCACTCGACCACGCCTTGGGCAACACCTTCGAACATCACTTCAAATTTCGAGCCGTCTTCGCTGAGCAGTTTGACCTGCCACTGACCGCCGGCGCCGGTGGTCTGCACCGGGGTCCAGCAGCCCATCTCGATCACACGCTGCAACGCAGGCTCGGTGGTCGGGTGGATCACCAGGCCTTCGCTCGGGATGGTCCGCACCAAATGGTGGAATTGCCGCTCGATGGCTGGCAGATCGGGGAAGATGTCGGCGTGATCGTATTCCAGGTTGTTCAGGATCGCCGTACGCGGGCGGTAGTGAACGAACTTGGAGCGCTTGTCGAAGAACGCGCTGTCGTACTCGTCGGCTTCGATCACGAAGAATGGGGTGTCACCCAGACGAGCGGACACCGAGAAGTTTTGCGGCACGCCGCCGATCAGGAAACCCGGGCTCATGCCCGCGTGTTCCAGCACCCAGGCGAGCATGCTGCTGGTGGTGGTTTTGCCGTGGGTACCGGCGACGGCCAGCACCCAGCGACCTTGCAGCACGTGATCCGCCAGCCATTGCGGGCCGGAGACGTACGGCAGGCCTTTGTTCAGCACGTATTCGACAGCCGGGTTGCCGCGGGACATGGCATTGCCGATCACTACCAGATCCGGTGCCGGATCGAGCTGCGCCGGGTCGTAGCCTTGGGTCAACTCAATGTCCTGAGCCTCAAGCTGAGTGCTCATCGGCGGATAGACGTTGGCATCGGAGCCCGTCACGTGATGACCCAGCTCTTTGGCCAGAACCGCCATCGAACCCATGAAAGTGCCGCAGATACCAAGAATGTGAATGTGCATTAGTCGACCTCGTAAAACATGGCCGCAGGTTAGCTTAGGGTGGGAAAATTCGCACTCTGTCTTTAATGATCGTCTCCACGCTGATCGTTCCCACTCTGGGCGGGAGCGATCAACGGCTTACCGCTCAATCCCATGTTTACGCAGCTTTCTATAAAGGGTGTTACGACTGACACCCAACTGTTCCGCTGTATGAGTCATATGCCAACGTGTCTGCTCCAGCGCATTCAGCAACGCCAAGCGCTCGGCATCGTCTAGCGGATGCTCGGACGCTTCCTCAACCGTCACTGCAACCACCGGCCGGATCTGACGAATCATCACCGGCAAATCCTCCAGCCCGATCCGCCCACCGTCGCACAACGCCGCTAACGTGCGCAGCACATTGCGCAACTGCCGCACGTTCCCTGGCCAGGCAAAGGCCAGCAACGCCTGGCGTGCCGGACCGTCAATCAATACGGTTTCCCCACCCGCCTCTTCGGCCAGCAAAAAGTCGAGCAGTTGGGATTTATCACTGCGATCACGCAATGCCGGCAGTGCAACTTCCAGCCCGTTGAGCCGGTAATACAAATCCTCGCGGAAGCTGCCGTCCTGCACCCGCTCCAGCAGATTGCGGTGAGTGGCGCTGATGATCCGTACGTTGACCGACTCCGGCTCGCCGCCGATCGGCACTACCTGACGATCCTCCAGCACCCTTAATAGCCGGGTCTGCAAAGCCAGGGGCATGTCGCCGATTTCATCGAGGAACAAAGTCCCGCCATCGGCCTGCTGCAACTTGCCACGCATGCCTTCCTTTCGCGCACCGGTAAAGCTGCCGCCGCGATAGCCAAACAGTTCGCTCTCGATCAGGCTTTCGGGGATGGCGGCGCAGTTGAGGGCGACGAAGGCTTTTTCTGCTCGCTGGCTGGCCTGGTGGACGGCTTTGGCAAACGCTTCTTTGCCGGATCCGGTTTCGCCGTTGATCAGTAGCGGTACGTCCCGCTCAAACACGCGTAAGGATTTACGGAAATCTTCCTGCAACCCCGTGTCACCCAGACAAATGCCCGATAGGCGCGAAGGTTCGGCGATCACCGCACTTGGCACCACCGGCACCGGAATGCTGCGTGGCTGCCCGCGCAACAGCGCAAACAGGCTCCGCCCGTCGCGCGTGCGCAACGGCCAACTGGCGCTGGCATTGACACTGGCGCGGCCGAGCAATTCATCCAGCGAACAATCGAAAAACGCCTCCACCGGTTTGCCCAGCAACCCACCGCGAATATGCCCCAACAGGTTCAGCGCACTCTGGTTGACAGCGCTGATCCGCCCTTCTCCGTCAAACGCCAGTAACCCTTCGCTGAACAACCCGACGGATTCGGCCTGAAGATGAAAACGCAGCAACCACTGATTGTCGAAGTAGCGCAGGAAATAGCAGCTCTCGATCATCTTCGCCGAAAGATTGACCAGGGCCATGGTGTGGAATTGGCTCTGACGCGAGACCTCGTGACGCGCCGAGGACACGTCGAGCACCGCCAGCAGTTCGCCATGCGGGTCGAACACCGGGCTCGCCGAACAGGTCAGGCCGGTGTGACGGCCGCGAAAATGCTCGTCCTGATGGATGGTCAGGGACTGACGCTCCACCAGACAGGTGCCGATGCCGTTGGTGCCTTCGCAGGCTTCGCTCCAGTCAGCACCAAGCCAGAGGCCGGCTCGCTCGAAAATCTTCCGCTCGGCAGGCGCGGTGACGCAATTGAGGATCACGCCGCGGGCGTCGGTCAGCAGGACCGCATGGCCGGCACCGGAGAGTTGCTGATGAAGGCTGGTCATTTCGCTGCCGGCGATGTGCAGCACCTGCTGCAAGCGCTCGCGGCTTTCCAGTACGCGGCCATGCTCCAGCACCGTGGGTGCCATGGTCAGGGCCGGGTCGAGGTGATAATCCTCAAGACAACGCAGCCAGGAACGGGCAATCGACGGATCGCTGCCGGGGCCGTGCAGGTGGGATTTTCCCTGAGTGACGGTCAGGACCTGCTGGGCATGGCGACTCAAATGGTTGTCGTGCATTTCTTATTGTTCTCCCCGAAAGGTGTACACGGCCCTGTAGGAGCTGCCGAAGGCTGCGATCTTTTGACTTTGATGGTTCGAGATCAAAAGATCGCAGCCTTCGGCAGCTCCTACGGTCCATCACAGACACCGAGCATCCTCCAGCCACCCATGCTTTGCAATGCTGGCAAGACCGCCCGGTCACAGGTTGCGCCAGAAGCGGTACAAAGTGTCACCAGGGCTGTACCGAAAGCGTCACAGGCAGCGTCCGTCGGTCCGGCAAAAACCGCGTAAAGCCTTGATTTGCCTGAGCTGCAAGGCAGTGGCCCGACCTTTGCTCTACGCTTATAGCAAGCGCACATGCGCTCTCCCTTATAAGCACAAAAGCCAAGGAGAAATCACTATGCGTTACGCTCACCCCGGTACTGAAGGCGCTATCGTTTCGTTCAAGAGCAAATACGGTAACTACATCGGCGGCGAGTTCGTCGCGCCTGTTAAAGGTCAGTACTTCACCAATACCTCGCCAGTGAATGGCCAACCGATTGCCGAATTCCCGCGCTCCACGGCCGAAGACATCGAAAAGGCCCTGGACGCTGCCCACGCGGCCGCCGATGCTTGGGGCGCCACGTCCGCCCAGGCTCGCTCGCTGGTGCTGCTGAAAATCGCCGACCGCATCGAACAGAACCTCGAAGTCCTGGCAATCACCGAATCCTGGGACAACGGCAAAGCCGTGCGTGAAACCCTCAACGCCGACATCCCGCTGGCGGCCGACCATTTCCGTTACTTCGCCGGTTGCATCCGCGCCCAGGAAGGCAGCGCTGCCGAGATCGATGGCAACACCGTGGCCTATCACATCCATGAACCGCTGGGCGTGGTCGGGCAGATCATCCCGTGGAACTTCCCGATCCTGATGGCCGCCTGGAAACTCGCCCCGGCCCTGGCCGCCGGTAACTGCGTGGTGCTCAAGCCTGCCGAGCAAACGCCACTGGGCATCACCGTGCTGATGGAGCTGATCGGCGACCTGCTACCGCCGGGCGTGCTGAACGTCGTGCAAGGCTTCGGCAAAGAAGCCGGCGAAGCGCTGGCCACCAGCAAACGCATCGCCAAGATCGCCTTCACCGGCTCGACCCCGGTCGGCTCGCACATCATGAAATGCGCTGCCGAAAACATCATTCCGTCCACCGTGGAGCTGGGTGGCAAGTCGCCGAACATCTTCTTCGCCGACATCATGCAAGCCGAAGAAACCTTCATCGAAAAAGCCGCCGAAGGCCTGGTGCTGGCGTTCTTCAACCAGGGCGAAGTCTGCACCTGCCCGTCCCGTGCATTGGTGCAAGAGTCGATCTACGACGACTTCATGAAAGTCGTGATGAAAAAAGTGCTGTCGATCAAACGTGGCGACCCGCTGGACACCGACACCATGGTCGGCGCCCAGGCGTCCGAGCAGCAATTCGACAAAATCCTTTCGTACCTGGAAATTGCCAAGGGTGAAGGCGCCGAACTGTTGACCGGCGGCAAGGTGGAAAAACTCGAGGGCAACCTGGCGACCGGGTATTACATCCAGCCGACGCTGCTCAAGGGCACCAACAAAATGCGTGTGTTCCAGGAAGAAATCTTTGGCCCGGTGGTGAGCATCACCACCTTCAAGGACGAAGCCGAAGCCCTGGCCATCGCCAACGACACCGAGTTCGGCCTGGGTGCCGGCCTCTGGACCCGCGACATCAACCGCGCCTATCGCATGGGCCGCGCCATCAAGGCCGGTCGTGTGTGGACCAACTGCTATCACCTGTACCCGGCGCACGCCGCGTTCGGCGGTTACAAAAAATCCGGCGTCGGTCGTGAAACCCACAAAATGATGCTCGATCACTATCAGCAGACCAAAAACCTGCTGGTGAGCTACGACATCAATCCGTTGGGCTTCTTCTAAAGCGTCTGTCGCAGGCAAGCCACTCTCCTTGTGGGAGTGAGCTTGCTTGCACATTGGGCCTTCGCGCCCACCCGGCAACCACGCCAGTCAAAAACAATAAGAACAGGTGAACCCCTATGCCTAGCGATCAAGCCAGCGTGCAGCCGGCTACCTCCTCTGTCGACTTTGAAAAAGTCGGCTCCGACTATTTCCAGCAACGGGAACTGAAAAAAGGTGCAGCAGGCTGGGTCCTGCTAGTGGGCCTGGGCGTGGCCTACGTCATCTCCGGCGATTACGCGGGTTGGAACTTCGGCCTCGCCCAAGGTGGCTGGGGCGGTATGTTTCTCGCCACGTTGCTGATGGCGACCATGTACCTGTGCATGTGTTTTTCCTTGGCGGAACTGTCTTCCATGATTCCTACCGCGGGTGGCGGCTACGGTTTTGCCCGTAGCGCATTCGGGCCGTGGGGCGGGTTTCTGACCGGGACCGCGATCCTGATCGAATACGCAATCGCCCCGGCGGCGATCGCGGTGTTTATCGGCGCCTATTGCGAATCACTGTTCGGCATCGGCGGCTGGATGATTTACCTCGCGTTCTACATCATCTTTATCGCCATTCACATTTTCGGGGTCGGCGAAGCCCTGAAACTGATGTTCGGTATCACCGCCGTCGCCGCACTGGCGCTGGGCGTGTTCCTGGTGTCGATGGTGCCGCACTTCAACGTCGCCAATCTGCTCGACATCCCGGTGACTGACGCCAAGGGCGCCAGCAGCTTCCTGCCCTTCGGCTACGTCGGCGTGTGGGCGGCAATTCCTTACGCGATCTGGTTCTTCCTCGCTGTCGAAGGCGTGCCGTTGGCAGCAGAAGAAACCAAAAACCCGAAACGCGACCTGCCCCGCGGATTGATCGGCGCCATGCTGGTGCTGGTGAGCTTTGCCCTGCTGATTCTGGTAATCGGGCCAGGCGGTGCCGGCGCCAATGCACTGCTGACCTCGGGTAATCCGTTGGTCGAAGCATTGAGCAAGGCGTATGGCGGCTCGACCTGGATGGGCCACTTCGTCAATCTGGTGGGCCTGGCCGGGCTGATCGCCAGTTTCTTCTCGATTATTTACGCCTACTCGCGGCAGATCTTCGCGTTGTCCCGCGCCGGCTACCTGCCGCGCAAACTGTCGGAAACCAACAAGAGCAAGGCCCCCGTACTGGCGCTGATTATTCCCGGCATTATCGGGTTCGGCTTGTCGCTGACCGGTCAGGGGGACTTGCTGATTCTGGTGGCAGTGTTCGGCGCGACCATTTCCTACGTCTTGATGATGGCGGCGCACATCACACTGCGCATTCGGCGCCCCAAAATGGATCGCCCATACCGCACGCCGGGCGGTATCTTCACCTCGGGTGTAGCGCTGGTTTTGGCTTGCATCGCCGTGGTGGCGGGTTTTCTGGTAGACCCACGCGTGGTGATTGGCGCTGCGATCATCTATGGAGTGTTAATTGCTTACTTTGCTTTCTACAGTCGGCATCACTTGGTAGCAGGCACGCCCGAAGAAGAATTCGCGGCCATTCAGAACGCTGAAAAAGCCCTGCACTAACGGCCAGAAAACACGGCGCAGGCCCTGTCTGCGCCGTCACGGAGAATCTGTATGGCAAGTTTTGCTCACACGGTCGGCGCCCAGACCTACCGTTTCGACAGCCTCAAGGACGTCATGGCCAAGGCCAGTCCGGCGCGTTCCGGGGACTTTCTGGCCGGCGTCGCCGCCCTCAACGATGGCGAACGGGTTGCCGCGCAGATGGCCCTCGCCAACATCCCGCTCAGCCACTTCCTGCAAGAAGTACTCATTCCGTACGAGGCCGATGAAGTCACCCGACTGATCATCGACACTCACGACAAACAAGCATTCGCCGCCGTCAGCCACCTCACCGTCGGCGGCTTTCGCGACTGGCTGCTCAGCGATGCCGCCGACGAACAGAGCCTGCGCGCCCTCGCGCCAGGCCTTACCCCGGAAATGGCCGCCGCCGTGTCGAAGATCATGCGCGTGCAGGATCTGGTGCTGGTCGCGCAGAAAATCCGCGTGGTCACCCAGTTCCGCGGCACGATGGGCCTGCGCGGTCGGCTATCCACCCGCCTGCAACCCAACCACCCCACCGACGAACCGGCCGGTATCGCCGCGAGCATTCTCGACGGCCTGCTGTATGGCAACGGCGACGCGATGATCGGCATCAACCCGGCCACCGATAGCATCGCCTCGATCTGCGCCATGCTGGAAATGCTCGACGCGATCATTCAGCGCTACGAGATCCCAACCCAGGCCTGCGTGCTGACGCATGTCACCACGTCCATTGAGGCAATAAATCGCGGCGTTCCGCTGGACCTGGTGTTTCAGTCGATCGCCGGCACCGAGGCGGCCAATGCCAGTTTCGGTATCAACCTGAACGTGTTGCAGGAAGGTTACGACGCCGGATTGAGCCTGAATCGCGGGACGCTGGGCCAGAATCTGATGTATTTCGAGACCGGCCAAGGCAGCGCCCTGTCAGCCAACGCCCACCACGGCATCGATCAACAGACCTGCGAAACCCGCGCCTACGCCGTTGCGCGACATTTCAAACCGTTCCTGGTGAATACCGTCGTAGGATTCATTGGCCCGGAATACCTCTACAACGGTAAACAGATCATCCGCGCCGGCCTCGAAGACCACTTCTGCGGCAAGCTCCTGGGCGTGCCCATGGGTTGCGACATCTGTTACACCAACCACGCCGAAGCCGACCAGGACGATATGGACACCCTGCTGACCCTGTTGGGCGTGGCCGGGATCAACTTCATCATGGGCATCCCCGGCTCCGACGACATCATGCTCAACTACCAGACCACTTCGTTCCACGACGCCCTTTACGCCCGCCAGACGCTGGGCCTGAAACCGGCGCCGGAATTCGAACAATGGCTGGCGAGAATGGGCATTTTCACCCAGGCAGACGGCAAGATTCACTTCGGCGACAGCCTGCCGCCGGCTTTCCGCCAAGCGATGGGGCAACTGGGATGAGTGTTGAAATGGACAAACCACCTGCTGACCCAGAGAACCCGTTACTGGAACTGCGCCGCCTGACACCGGCACGGATTGCCCTTGGTCGTACGGGCACCAGCATGCCGACCAGCGCGCAGCTAGACTTCCAGTACGCCCACGCTCAGGCGCGGGATGCGGTGCACTTGCCGTTCGACCATGCGGGGCTCAGCTCACAACTGGCTGAACGCGGGCGTGCCAGTTTGCTGCTACACAGCGCCGCTACGGATCGGAACAGTTATTTGCAACGCCCCGATTTGGGGCGAAAGTTGAGTGGTGAGTCGGCGCAGGCACTGCGCGATTACGCAATGGCCAATCCCGGCGGTGTCGATCTGGCAATTGTCGTTGCCGATGGGTTGTCGGCGCTGGCCGTTCATCGCCATACCCTGCCGTTTCTGGCGCGGATGGAAGATCAGATTGTGAGTGACGGCTGGTCCGTCTCACCGGTCATTCTGGTGGAACAGGGTCGGGTCGCCGTCGCCGACGAGATCGGCGAACTGCTGGGTGCGAAAATGGTGGTAATCCTGATCGGCGAACGCCCTGGCCTCAGTTCCCCGGACAGCCTGGGGTTGTATTTCACCTACAATCCAAAGGTCGGGCTGACGGATGCCTATCGCAACTGCATCTCCAACGTCCGACTCGAAGGTCTGAGTTACGGCATGGCGGCACACCGTTTGCTGTATTTGATGCGCGAAGCCTGCCGGCGGCAGTTGTCAGGGGTCAATCTGAAGGACGAAGCCCAGGTTCTGACACTGGAGTCGGACGCTGGAGCAGACATGAAAGGTAATTTCCTACTGAGTCTGCCGGATGCCTGAACCGTTTCCGCATTGCGTTTCTGATTCAGTTTCAGGCAGGATCGAAACACGGCTGCCCGAGTGAGAACCGTTCGCCGTCACAGTACGTGAAGACAGCCACTTGAAGACGAGACCTACCATGCGGATTATTCAAGCGACCCTCGAACACCTGGACCTGTTGACCCCGTTGTTCGTCAAATATCGCGAGTTTTATGGCTCCCTGGCTTATCCGGACTCGTCCCGGGCGTTCCTTGAAAAGCGCCTGCGTCGCAAAGAGTCGGTGATCTACCTGGCCCTGGCCGATGACAACAGCAACAAACTGATGGGTTTCTGTCAGTTGTATCCGAGCTTTTCGTCCCTTTCGCTGAAGCGCGTGTGGATCCTCAACGACATCTACGTCGCCGAAGAGGCTCGCCGCCAGTTGGTGGCCGACAACCTCATCCGCACCGCGAAGAAAATGGCCAAGGAAACCAATGCTGTGCGCATGCGCGTTTCCACCAGCAGCAACAACGAAGTCGCGCAGAAAACCTACGAATCCATCGGATTCAAGGAAGACACCGAGTTCAAGAACTACGTGTTGCCGATCAGCGACGAACTCTGATCCGCATCGAACATTGTGGGAGCGAGCTTGCTCGCTCCCACAGGAATCGATTGCAACTCCAACCGGTATGGATCCATAGACATCCCCCGCTACAAACTCAACGCGCTTTTCACCTCTCAGCCCGTATAATGCCGACCTTTCCGGCTTGTAAGAAAAACTACACCCGTCTGTAGCCTTTCGCGAAGTCATCCGCACAGGCCTGCCGAGTCGGGCCGTCACCTCAGGTGCTCTCCATGGATTTCAACCCGCTCGACCTTATCCTGCATCTCGATGTTTACCTCGATTTGCTGGTAAACAACTACGGGCCATGGATTTACGCCATTCTGTTCCTGGTGATCTTCTGCGAAACCGGTCTGGTGGTCATGCCGTTCCTGCCGGGCGACTCCCTGCTGTTCATCGCGGGTGCCGTTGCGGCCGGTGGCGGCATGGACCCGGTGCTGCTGGGCGGCCTGCTGATGCTGGCGGCGATCCTTGGCGACAGCACCAACTATGTGATCGGACGAACGGCGGGTGAGCGTTTGTTCAGCAACCCGAATTCGAAAATCTTCCGCCGAGACTACCTGCAGCAAACCCACGACTTCTACGACAAACACGGCGGCAAAACCGTGACCCTGGCGCGCTTCCTGCCCATCATCCGCACCTTTGCACCGTTTGTCGCCGGCGTGGCCAAAATGCCATATCCGCGATTTTTCGCCTTCAGCGTCCTCGGCACCATCCTGTGGGTCGGTGGCCTGGTGACCCTCGGTTATTTCTTCGGCAACGTACCGTTCATCAAGCAAAACCTGTCGCTGCTGGTGGTGGGCATCATCCTGCTGTCGTTGGTACCGATGATCATCGGCATCATCCGCAGCCGCTTCGGCAACGCCGCGTCCAAACCTCAATCGCGCTGATTCACCATGTGGTCCCTGAGCGCCTGGCGACGCCGGCGCACCTTGGCCAAACACCCGATTGCCGACGACATGTGGCAGCGGGTGCGTCATCACTTGAGTTTTCTCGATGGCCTCAGCGCCGCTGAAGACCGGTGGCTGCGTGAAGCCAGCGTGCTGTTCCTCCAGGACAAACACCTGACCGCCCTGCCCGGTGTCGAACTCCACCAGGAGCAGCGCCTGCTGCTTGCCGCCCAGGCGCAATTGCCGTTGCTACATCTGGGCGATCTGAACTGGTATCAGGGTTTCCACGAAATCGTCCTCTATCCCGACGACTTTCTCAGCCCCCAGCGCCATCGCGACGCCAGCGGTGTCGAGCACGAATGGGATGGCGAACACAGCGGCGAAGCCTGGCAGCAAGGCCCGATCATCCTCGCGTGGCCCGGCGTGATGGCCAGTGGTGGCTGGGAAGGCTACAACCTGGTGATCCACGAACTCGCGCATAAGCTCGACATGCTCAACGGCGACGCCAACGGCCTGCCGCCACTGCACGCCGACATGCGGGTCAGCGACTGGGCCAAGGTCATGCAAGAGGCCTACGACGACCTTGATCGGCAACTGGACCGCAATCCCGACGCTGACACCGCCATCGACCCGTACGCTGCGGAAAACCCCGCCGAGTTCTTCGCGGTCACCAGCGAATACTTCTTTAGCGCCCCGGATTTGCTGCACGAGGCGTATCCTCAGGTCTATGAACAGTTGAAGCTGTTTTATCGTCAGGACCCTCTGGACCGGCTGCGGCAACTTCTGGCCGAAGACCCGGTCTATCAGGCACGCGACTAAGGTCTCTACGACCCTTGGATCGTGGCATCGGCGGCGGAATATGCCTATAATCGCCGCCACTTTTTGGTCAATCCGGCCAAGTGTTTTTGGTCAACTAACGGGGGCACCGCCCAATGAGCTACAGCAAGATTCCGGCTGGCAAAGACCTGCCGAACGACATCTACGTCGCGATCGAGATTCCGGCCAACCACGCCCCGATCAAATACGAAATCGACAAAGACAGCGATTGCCTGTTCGTTGACCGTTTCATGGCCACCCCGATGTTCTACCCGGCCAACTACGGTTTCATCCCGAACACCCTGGCTGACGACGGTGACCCCCTCGACGTGCTGGTCGTGACCCCTTACCCGGTGGCTCCAGGTTCGGTCATCCGCGCCCGTCCGGTCGGCATCCTGCACATGACCGACGACGGCGGCGGCGATGCCAAAGTCATCGCAGTCCCACACGACAAGCTGTCCCAGCTGTACGTCGACGTGAAGGAATACACCGATCTGCCACCTCTGCTGCTGGAACAGATCAAGCACTTCTTCGAGAACTACAAAGACCTCGAAAAAGGCAAATGGGTGAAGATCGAAGGTTGGGGCGACGCAGAAGCCGCTCGCACCGAGATCATGAAGTCGGTTGCTGCCTATAAAGGCTGATAGCCGCTTCTCACGAACGGCTATAACGAAGAACCCCGGTTGATCCGGGGTTTTTTGTGGGCGTTTGAATATCATGTTCAACAGCACATTTAACTGGCGGGCAAGCCGGTTTTTCTTGTTTAATTTTTACAAAAGACGTCTTACATCAGGACTTAAATTTCACGCCAGATTTGAACGTTTTGTTGAATCAAAGCCTTATGCCGCAAGGCTAGACTCGTGTTTATGAAAAAGAACAAAACCTGCGGCCCACGATTCAGAATGCTCCTGAAAGAGCTACAAATCACGACAACGAGATTTGCCGAATTCCTGGGTATTTCCGACCCTCAAACTGTCCATAACTGGTATACCCGCGGAGTTCCTGACTACCGCATGGAAGATGTCGCCAGAAGACTGTCCGTGAACACTGAATGGCTGAAAACCGGTGATGGACCGCAAGACGCCAGGGCATTGCATCTGATCGACGCATCCGGCAACACCCTCGACGCCCAGTCAATCCGGGGCACCTATCGAGTCATCGACCCAGTCGATATCGAACTACCCTTTTACAAAGAAGCGGCCACCGCCCCCGGCTCCGACAAAACCCATGTCATCAAAGACCCCAGCGAATCGATCCGCCTGCCGCGCAGCGATCTTGACTCCCTGGAAATCAACCACGCCGATGCCATCTGCGCCCGCATGGTTGGCAACAGCATGGCCGAAAAAATTGAAGATGGCTCCATCGTCGCCATCGACCGCGGGCTCACGCAAATTGTCGACGGAGAGATTTACGCAATCGAGCACGACGGCATGTTGCGCATCAAATACCTGAGCCGGGTACCAGGCAATGCAATACGCATGCGCAGCCACAACAGCTCCGAATACCCGGATGAAGTCTTCAGACCTCCGCAAATCGAAGAACAACAAATAAGGGTGCTGGGATGGGTGTTCTGGTGGTCGACCCTGAATAAACGCAGGCCACCCATACCTTTTCTGTAAACACATAACTTTGTAGCAGCTGGCGAAGCCTGCTGCTACAAGGCACGGGATAGCTCTACCCCGCACACCACGCTGGGAATTCTGCAAAAAAATCAGTATGCTGCGCCCCACATTTGCGCATCGACCCGCCTCGCGGCTCAGATCGCACCGACAAGGCAGATGATTTTCTCGCCAAGTCCCACAGCCGGACGCAAGATCCGGGTGTACGTTTTGAAGGCTGGCGCGGTTTACCAAAAATGATCCAAGCCAGTCCCCGAGAAGCCGGCCACAAGCCGGCTTTTTAATGTCTGAAAGAAAGCATGCCTGTCATCTGAAACTCTGAACGAGGGGTTGTCGGGCCAGCGCCGCAATTGCCACCGTAACGACAAACGTCATTACAGGTATTTCACCATGGCTTCCCTCAACATCCGCATCGACGATGATCTGAAGCAGCGTTCATTTGCTGAGCTGGAAAAGCTCGAGGTAACGCCTTACGAACTCCTGCGCCAAACTCTTCAGTACGTCGCCGAACGCGGGAAACTGCCTTTCAAAGCAGCACTAATCAGCGAAGAGGATGAAGCCCTTATCGCCGTGGTCACCGAACGTCTTGCCGCCCCTCAGCGAGTCAAGGTAAGCCTGGATGACCTATACCCTCGAATTTGATCATCCCCCTTTGAAAGAGTGAAACAAGCCAAGCGAAAGATGCGCAGGATCAAATCAATCATCAATGCTGACCTATTCTTGCATTCGGCAACAGAAGCCTAAAAGTAAGCAACGTCCCTTTCTTCTGAAGGAAATATCCTTGAAAGCCCAACCTGCTTGCGCACGATAAATGCGCTGACTAATCTTCGCGCTCCACCGAAAAACCATAAGGGATAAAAGCATGAGCGACACCCCCGCTAGCCTGAGCATGCCCCCCGACGGCTACGGCGATTGGCTGATCGATCTTAAAAGCCGCATCCATAATGCCCAGCAGCGCGCCACTCTGGCGGTGAACCGCGAGCTGGTGCTGCTGTACTGGCAGATCGGTCAGGATATTTTGACCCGCCAAACACAGCAGGGTTGGGGGACTAAGGTCATCGACCGCTTGGCTCAGGATTTACGCGCGGCTTTTCCGGATATGAAAGGGTTTTCCCCACGCAACCTCAAATACATGCGCGCTTTTGCTGGCGCGTGGCCGGACGGGAATTTGTGCAAGAGGTGCTTGCACAATTGCCGTGGTATCACCAGAGAGCGCTTCTGGACAAATTGTCCAGTCCTGAAACCCGCCGCTGGTATGCCGCCCAGGCCATCGAGCACAACTGGTCGCGCAACATCTTGGTAATGCAGATCGAGACCCGTCTGCTGGAGCGCAGCGGCAAGGCCGTCAGCAACTTCGATAGCCAGTTGCCCAAACCGCAATCCGACCTTGCCCGCGAATCACTGAAAGATCCCTACCGTTTCGACTTCCTCGGCTTGACCCTTGATGCTCAGGAGCGCGAGATCGAAAACGCTCTGGTTAAGCATGTCACCGACTTCTTACTGGAACTGGGCGCCGGCTTTGCTTTCGTCGGCCAGCAAGTACTGTTGGATGTAGGCGGTGACGAGTTCTTCATCGATCTGCTGTTTTATCACCTCAAGCTACGCTGCTACGTGGTGATCGAACTCAAGGCTGGCAAGTTCAAACCTGAGCATTTGGGGCAACTGAGTTTTTACCTCACTGCAGTGGATGCGCAACTCAAACATCCGCAGGACGGCCCGACCATCGGCCTTCTACTATGCAAGAGCAAGAACAAGGTAGTGGCCGAATATGCGCTGCGAGATAACGCGCGCCCTATCGGCGTGGCCGAGTACCAGTTGGTGGAATCCTTGCCGGCAGAGCTTCAAACCAGCCTGCCCAGCATCGAACAGATTGAGCGCGAGCTGGCCAGTGATGACGCCTTCATGGAGGACGAATCGCAATAATCGGACAACCAAGGATCGGGGACTGCAGCTACGTAAAAACGCTGCGGTCGCTTTATTTCACGCTCACGGATAACTAAACCCCTTAACCAACGTCAACTCCCCCACCGCCCGCATCGGCACCAGGAACGTCTCCATTTTCTCGTTCGGCGTCCCTTCCTCCGTAATCACCGTCACCTGCGCCGTCGTCAGCGGCTGAACCGCCTCATCCTGCCCCTCATCATCACTCCGATACCCACCCCCAAAGTAGTTCACATACACCAAATACTGTCCCTTGATCGGCGCCGGCATGGCGAAGATTTCCGGGCCGTATCCTGTCGTCACGTCAACATCGAGCGCAGCACCATTGGGAACAACGCGGTCGCCGTACCAGATGTGGGCGCCGTCGGGTGTGATGAGGTGCAAGTCGAGGTCGGTGCCATCACTGTCCCAAGCCAGTAGCACCCGCAACTTGGCTGGAGTGGCCCCGCCGCTGGCGTTCAGGAACTGCGTGCGATGCCGTTGCTGCCCATCGGGACTACGGACTTCGACGCTGTTGCTGCCGTTGGGAAACGAGAACGGGCGATCAAAGCGACCAGCGGGGTCAATCTTCAGTGGCATGCTGACGCCGTTGACGATCAACCGGCCCGGCTCACCAGACTTGGGCGTCGCGTTGATCTGACCGGTGATGCGTGCAGTGTTGGCCTGCCCCACCGGGGTGTTCACCGAGGAGGCCGGGTAGTTAACGATCTGGCGAAAGTTTTCGCCTTCGCCTTCAGGCGCGCCAGTGCGCCAGCCGCCAACGGGTGTATCGAGTTCGGCGGCGAACGTCGTCGGCCATACGCAAAAGGAGCAGAGGAACAGGAAGACCTGTGGATAACGGAGTTTCATGGCCTATTCCAGCAAGAGGTGGCGGGCGAGCCCTTCGACGTAGGTTTCATCCTGGCCGTTGGGGTGTGCTTCGAAGGCCAGGTGCAGGTATTCGTGGGTCAGGTCGAGGCGGTCTTGCAGCGACAACACGCCGCGCACGTAGAGGCGCTGGCGTTCGCGGTCGACATAGGGGCGGCCGAAGGCCAGGTGGCAGACGGCGAAGGTGCTGACTTCGTTGTAGCCAACCTCGCTTTCCAACCGAGGACGCCAGCCTCGGCGTTGGTTCAGCAGCCAGTCTTGCGCGGCGGGGAGCGCTTCGCAGGAAGCGACTGGATTGTCCCAGCGGCTGAGGCTGGCGCGGGGATAGGCGTGGAGCAGGATGGCGTCGTAGCGTTGGCCGGCGTTGGCTTGTTCGACGGCTTGCTGCCAGGAGAGTTTGTCCGGGCCGGGCTCGTCGGAGTGGTAGGTGACAGTGCTGCCGGCGAGGACCAGGTCGCTGGTCCAGGCGGCGATGTTGCGTGATTCGGCGGTGGCTGGACGTGGGGCGACACGTTGCCGGCTGCTGCTGTCGTCGATGCTCAGGCAGTCGCCGTTGCGTGTAGCGTTTTGCAGCAGGTACGTGCGGATGGCGATGGCCAAAGCTTTGGCGGCTTCGGCGGGTTCGGGTCTGGCTTCGCGCTGGAGGACGCGGGCGACGTATTCTTCGCGGTCCAGACGGGCGATCAGTTTGTCTTTCACCAAAAACAGTTCGCCGTCGCTATGGATATCGAGTTGGTTGCCGTTGGTGAATTCGACGCGGTAGTCGCCCTGCAAGGGCCCGGACTCAACAACACGATCCCCCGCCACAACGCGCCCGATGGGATAGCGTGAAAACAGCCCCACCTCGACACAGCGTCCCGCATCCAAAGGCCAATCCACCGGCAACACCGAAGCCAACGCCCCACCGTAGTTACGCAAGACCATTTGACTGGTCCCACGCCCGCCAGCCCAAACCGGCGTGCCATCCACCGTCCACCCGGCAAAACCACCCTGACGCGACGAAGGGTCCTGATCCCCCAACCAGCTCCAGGTTTTCACCCGCAACCGGCCACCGAGTTCGCCCACGACATTGCCGTCAGCCGCATTCAACACCACATCCAGCAACACCCGCCGCGCTTGATCCTGCGCCGGCATCACGGCCAGCATTCGCAGCAACTCAGTCACTGAAACGCGCGTGGAAGGCTGCAACGAAGCCAAGTCCAGCAACCACTCCGGTGCCTGCCGCGCCTGCCAATACGCGCGCCAGTCAGCGCCATCAATGCCCAGCCGCTGCGGTTCAAAGTACAAACCGCACGACTGCACCAAGGCCTGATCGCGCTCAATCTTGCCGCCCGCCGTGCAGCAGTAAACCTCCTCTTTCGACTGACCGCGACATTCGTAAGCCGGCTCATGGGCATTGGTATCCAACAGCCAGCCGTACACAAACAACTTCCACACACTGCCCAGCGGAGTCTGCACATCAGTAGGCAACGGCTCGCGCGCGATCACCTGAGTCCGGCTCAACGACAGCAACTCACCTTTAAAAGCCAGCCGCAGCGGCTCCTCCTGCGCTGTCGTCAGCGCAGGGATCAAGCACAGCAGCCACCAGACCAGAGGTCGGGTCATGTCAGTTGACCGTGACCTGGCCGAGGGCCGGTTTCTGTTCCTGAGCCTGATGCTGCGGCGCGTAAACCTGAGTGAAACGCACCCGCGGCAGGTTGAACTGGCCTTTCTGCGAGAAGCGCACCAAATGACGCAGACGCAACTCGCCACTCAAGGCATCCACCGGAATCGCGTAAGCCATTTGCCCCGGCTCGAAACGCGCCTTCTCCAAAGCGGACGGTTCGGTGCCGGCCTTGCCCATGAGCTTGATGCCCCACGTGGTGCGTTCGACATCGGCACCTGGTGGCAGCGGCACTTCGAGCATGCCGTAGCGCAGCGGTTTGGCGACTTTGCTGGTGATGATCACTTCGTCCAGATACAGGCTGTCGCTGGACAACGGCTTGGTACCGACCGCTTCCAGTTTGAAGGTGAAGGCTTCATCGCCCGGCACCAGACGCGACAGGCGACGGGTGATGGTCACGGCCATCGGATCAACCAGCGGTTGTTTGGTCTGGAAGCTCAACGCCGCTCGCAGCGGACGCTCTTGCGCACCGGTCAGCGACAGCACCGCCGGCACTGGCGAAGCACCCTGCCACGTCCAATAAACCTCACCGGTATCACCGTGTTCTTTCTTCCAGCCCTCACCCGGTGCCAGTAAGAGGGTGGGCGAGGCCTGCTCGATGCTGCGTTGCAACCAGCTCAGCGCCAAAGCACGTTCCAGCGTCGATTGCTGCGGCAACAGTCGTTGCAACAACGCTTGCGCGTGAGCCTGATCGAAGGCTTGCAACGACAAGTTCAAGGCTTCGGCAAACGGCTGCGAACTGACCGTCAATCGTTGTTGCGCGTCTGGCAATTGACGATTGAATGCGTCCGGCAGAGTCACCTTCGATTGCTTCGCCAAAGAGGCCGTCAGCGCACGAGCGGCCGCCACACCCAGCGCCGAATCCGGATCGCTCATGACGATGCTGTCTTCGCCATCGTCCATCAGGTTCGCCGCATTGCCCTCGCCCGCTTTCGACAGATCATCCATCAAACCGCTGAGCAAAGTGTTCACCGGTAATTGCATCTGTTTGGCGAACGACAGGATCAGCGCTCTCTGCAACAGCGGCGTGTTTTTGGCCTGTTTCGAATAGACCTCCAGCACCCGCTGCCAATGCTCCGGCGGCAGACTCAACTCCAGCGCTTTGCTGGCGTGCCAGTCGGCGTAGTAAGCGTAAGCCGTGAGGAACGCATCCGGCTCACCGTCCATGCCCCACCAGGTGAAGCTCGCCGAAGGCCCGGCCATTTGCACCAGGCGCAGACGGCTGTTCTGCATGATCAGGCGCAAGCGATCGCGGATCTGCGGATTCGACGACAAGGTCGGATACGCAATGCTCAGCGGCAGCAAACGACTGGCCGTTTGTTCGACGCCGCCGTACGGATAACTCAACAAATCGTCGAGTGCCGAGCGGAACAGCGCTTGCGGACTGTCGTCCAAACGCAGGCGAATATCCGTGGCATCTGCCGGCAGAGTCAGCGGCGTATCACCGCTGGCAACGTCCAGGCTTTGGCTCTGAGTCACCTGCCAACCTTCGCCGGTCGCGGTCAGCCGCACAGTCAACGCATCAGCCGCTTTGCCGTCCTGCACCAGCTCAGCTGTCCACTCGCCACTGGCCAGCGCAAACGCCGGCAGCGCGATGTAGTTGATGCCGCTATTCAGCGTCACGGGGACGCGTTGTTCGGTACCGCCGAAATGAATCACCAACTCAGCCTTGGCCGGTTTTTCCGCTTGGCTGAAAGCAAACACACCGAGATCCGGTTTGTCGCCAGCGCGGAACTTGGTGGGTCCGCTCCACTTCAGGTACAGCGGTTTTTCCGAGCGTACGAATTGCTTTTTCTGCCCGACCTGACCGTCATCGGCGATGGCCCGGGCGGTGATGCGCCAGCGGGTCAGCGAGTCCGGCATCTTGAAGGTGAAACGGGTTTTGCCGTTGGCGTCGGTGATCAATTCCGGCTGCCACGCGGCAGTGTCGACGTCTTCACGACGCGGCCGCTCCAGCACTTTCACGCCTCGCTCGCTGCGATTGGCTTTGCCCGGCGCGCCTGGGCTGCCCGGCAATGCCACGTCGTAGCTGATGAACGACAGACTGGCGCTGGTGCGCACGTTGTTGCGACGCGGGTGGTAGAAAAACTGGTCGATGGTCGGCGCGACTTCCGGTTGCAGCGCGTAGACCATTTCGTCCACCACGCTGACCGTCAGGTGCGCTGGAACAGGCTTGCCAGCGAACTGCGTGGTCAAGTCCACCGACACGGTATCGCCCGGCTGATACGACTCTTTGTCGGTGGCAATCGCCACGTCGATCTGCGGCGCGATCACCTTGATGCCGGCGTTCTGGAAGCTGTACTGACCACCCTTGGTGTAGAGCACGGAGAAGGTCAGGTTCGGCGCAAAATTGTCCTTTACCAGGATCCGTGCGCGGTATTGGGTCTCGCTGAGTTTTTCCATCTTCAGCCAGTCGCCGCCCTTGGACAGCAGCGCTGTGGCCTCAACCTTGTCGCGCTCCAGCGACAGCAGTGCGTCGATGATCGGCTCAGGGAACGTGATCAATGCGAGGGCTTCGTCGCCGGCCTTGTACTCGGGTTTATCGAGGACGATTTCCACCGTGCCCGGCACGGCTTTGACGCCGTCGCCAGTGACCGAATGACCGGTGGCACCCACCACGCGGCCATGGTCATCCTTCAACGTCAGGTTGTAAGTACCCGGACGGTCGAAGGCCAAGGTGAAGCCTTTGTCTTTCGCGGCGAGTTTGCCCTCGCCGGTGGTCTGGTCTTCCAGGCGCACCCAGCTATAACTGCTCGGCGTGACCCCTTTGCTTTGCTCGCTGCCGCCTTCATTCAAATAACTGAACGCAACCTTGTCACCCACCGCGCTAAAGCGCTGAGGCGCGCGCAGGCTGAAACTCGCCGCGCCGCGGTCGATGAGGATTTCCTTGGTGGTCTTGACCCGATACGCCGCGCCGTCGCTGGCAAACACGGTGAGCATGTAACGGCTCGGCTTCTCGGCAGCTGGCAGATCCAGCGTCGCGTTGCCCTTGGAGTCGGTGGTCAGTTCGGTGCTGGTCAGCTCCACCGGGAATTGCCCGAGGTATTGCAGCTCGTTGTCGACCATCGACAGTTGTTGGGCCCGCAGGCTCAGGGTCAACTTGGCGTTGGCCACCGGTTTGCCGTCCGGGTACAGCAGCACGAGGCTGCCCTTCACGGGTTCGCCGGTGCGGTAATCCTGCTTGGCCAGGTTCAGGGAAATCTCGAAGTGCGGCTTGATGTACTCGGCGACACGGAAGGCGCTGCTGTAGGTCTGATCCTTGTAGCTGAAACGCAGCTCATAACCGCCCGCGACCGCGTTGTCCGGCAACTGAAAGCGGCCTTGAGTGCCAGCCTTGGAATCGAGTTTCAGCGCCAGCGATTGCAGCGCCGTGCCAGTGGCATCGAGCACGGTCACGTTGACGTCGGCAGCGGTCGGCAGCACAGAGTCGCGGGCGTTCTTGAACTCGCGCCCGACGATCTTCAGCGACACCCAATCCCCCGGCCGGTACAGCGGCCGGTCGGTGAAGGCATAGAGTTTGGTGTCGTAGATTTCGCTGTCGTAATAGAAGTTCTCGGAGACAAACACCCCGCCCTCTTCGTCCTCGCCAATCACGAACGAACGCTCCGGGCTGACGTGTTTCAGACGCAGCAAACCATCGGCATCGGTGGCGCCACTGCTCATCACGCCGAGGCCATCGGTCCACAGCACATTCACCTTCGGCACCGAACTGCCTTCGTGTTTGCGCGCGGCCCACACCAGCAATTCATCACCGGCAATCTTGCTCACGGCTACGGTGTTGGAGACGAAGACCATGGTGGTCGCACGGTACTTACCGATCAGCGCTTCCACCAGGTACAGACCAGGTTTCAGATTGCCCAACGGGATGTACACGTTGCCCGGTGCGACACTGACGAACTCACTGGAAGATCCGGCCAGGTTCACGCCTTCCGGTGGCTGGATCGGTTTGGCTTGCCACAGCGGATAACGGAATTGACTGACCACCGGCAAGCCCGGAATCAGCGCGAATTGAGGTTGAGCGTCATAGGGCGTTGGCGCGGCCATCGCGGTGCCCATCTTCAGCTCTGGCACTTCCTCGGTGACTTGTTTACGCGATTCGTAGGAGAACGCCCGCTGCATCACCCGACGGGATTTGCGGTACCAGTTGTCCCACAGGTACGCGAGGGTGTTCGACAGGCCTTCGCCCTTGAACTGGCCGTCGCTGACCACGCGGTGCAGGTTCTTCTGGCGCTTGAGGAAATCCAGTGGCTTGTCGATGCGGTACACGCGAATGTCCGCGCCGCCGTAAGGCTCCATGCGGAACCGACGGTAGTCGCGACCCGGCGCTTCGAGGCGAACCATCGCCTGTTCGTCGCTGGCAAAACTGCTGTCGGCCAGCAGGAAAAAGCTTTCACCGGCCACTGGCGTATAGCCGCTCGGCTCGACGGTGTCTTCGGCGTGGACCGCCGAAAAAGGCAGCACTAAGACCAACAGCAGAGGCAGAAAACGCAACATGCGGGCACCGATCATTGGGAGAGAAAGTTCAGTCGATAGACGCCGATGAAGTTGGGGTTGGCTGCGTCGGGTATCCATCGGGTGTCCTTCCATGTCATGAGTTGCTGCAGGCTTGCGGAGCGCATGCCGTTGTCAGTCGGGGTGGTGGTGCCGGTGTGATAGGCGATGTAGCGGCCCATCCAGATCATCAGGTGCTGGTCGTCGCCCTGATCGAAAAACATCAGGTCGCCGGGCCGGGCTTGCGCTAAATCGCGGCCGACCAAATGGCTGTTGAACTGAATCAGTTTGATCGCGTTGACGTACGGCCCAACCTTGCCACCACCCTGCTGCCATTGCTGGGCGAGGCCGCGCTGGGCCTCGCTCAGTTGCAGCTCTGGCGGCAGGTAACGGTTGGACAGGCCATTGCTGCGCAGCCATTTATCGTCATGAACTTTCAGCGCTTCGTTGGCGGCGAAACGGACCAGGCCCGCGCAGTCCTGCTGATACCAGCGCGGGCTTGGGCCTTGGGTCAGTTGTTCCTGGGCGATGCGCACGAACCAGGCACGGAATACCTGGGATTGCTGCACGTCCAGCGGCGGCGCGTCAGTGGCAAATGCCCGGGTCCCCAGCAGCAACGCCAGCAGGCCGAGGCCTCGGATGAGTGCTGTCACAGGGCTTTCCATTCCAGCGGCAGCCATTGCCAGTGGCCGTCGGGTTCGCTGCCTTCCGGCAAGGTCAGGGCGTACT
>NZ_JBBWCB010000251.1:0-3796 GCF_039888995.1 Pseudomonas rossensis
CTGGGGGGGATTCGTGGACTCATAAACACTCCATGATGAGTGGAAAAAGGTAAAAAAGAAAAACAGGCGCGCAGGTGGTGACGGTCATGGTTGGGTGGTTATAGGAACATAAGAGTTCCCCTATCGAGGGTGTCAGTTTTTTTGTGTGCGGGCCGGTAACGGCCTGCCGTCAGACAGACCTTCATTTTAATAGCTCGGCCTGGTGAATCGATCTCCGTACAAAATCGCAAACTGGGGATTCCACGCGCACTTGGACACCCATTCCACGAACACTTGGACAGCGATTCCACGCTGACTTGGACACTCATTCCACGGACACTTGGACACTGATTCCACGCGCACTTGGACAGTGATTTTCCACTGATCCATCCCATGCTCAGGCAGGCAACGACGCAAGGTTATTCACTACCATCGACCTCTTTTTTCGAAGCGAAGGGGTCGTCGTGGAGCGTTTATCCATGCGTAAAATCCGAGAGGTACTACGCCTAAAGTTCGACGCCGGCCTGTCCGTGCGTAAGATTGCCATTAGCCTTCGCATCAGCAGCGGCAGTGCCGGCAATTACCTGCACCGCTTCAACGCTTGCGGGCTGACTTGGCCGACATTGTTGTCGGACGCTGAACTGGAGCGATGCCTGTTCCCGCCAGCACCGACAATTCCCAGTGATCAACGCCCGATGCCTGACTGGACATGGGTGCATGCCGAGTTGCGCCGCCCCGGCGTAACCCTGGCTCTGCTTTGGCAGGAGTACCGGCTCAGCCACCCGCAAGGCTTCCAATACAGCTGGTACTGCGAGCACTACCGTCTCTGGGCCGCCAAGGTCGACGTGGTCATGCGTCAGGAACATCGCGCAGGCGAAAAACTGTTCGTCGACTACGCCGGCCAGACCGCGCCGGTCATCGACCGACAGACCGGTGAAATCCGTCAAGCCCAGATCTTCGTTGCCGTACTAGGCGCGTCCAGCTACACCTTTGCCGAGGCCACCTGGTCGCAGCAACTGCCTGACTGGCTCGGCTCGCACGCTAGGTGCTTCGCTTTTCTCGGTGGGACATCGGAGATCCTGGTGCCGGACAATCTGCGCAGCGGCGTCACCAAAGCGCATCGCTACGAGCCGGACATCAACCCCAGCTACCGTGATCTGGCCGAGCATTACGGCGTTGCCGTGCTGCCTGCCCGATCCCGCAAACCCAAGGACAAAGCCAAGGTAGAAGTCGGCGTGCAGGTCGTCGAGCGCTGGATCCTCGCGGCCCTGCGCAACCGCCAGTTTTTCTCCTTGGGCGAACTCAACACGGCCATCGGCGTGCTGCTCGAACGCCTCAACCAACGACCCTTCAAGAAGCTGCCTGGCTCGCGTCGCTCGACCTTCGAGGCCATTGACCAACCCGCGCTGCAACCGCTGCCGGAACACCCGTACGTCTACGCCGAATGGAAAAAAGTAAGGGTGCACATCGACTACCACGTCGAGGTCGACGGCCACTACTACTCGGTGCCGTACCAACTGGTGAAGCGCCAGCTCGAAGTGCGCCTGACCGCGCAGACCGTTGAGTGCTTCCACGCCAACCAGCGCGTCGCCAGCCACCGGCGCTCGCCACACAAAGGCCGCCACACCACGCAGATCGAGCACATGCCCAAGAGCCACCGCGAACACGCTGAGTGGACGCCGCAACGGCTGATCCGCTGGGCAGAGCAAACCGGGCCGAACACCGCCGGCGTCATCGCCTACATCCTCGAACGGCGAATCCATCCGCAGCACGGCTTCCGCGCCTGCCTGGGCATCCTGCGCCTGGGCAAACATCACGGCGAAGAGCGGCTGGAAGCCGCTTGCCAGCGCGCCCTGGCGCTGGGCGCATGCAGTTACAAGAGCCTCGAATCGATCCTGCGCCAAGGCCTGGAACGCCTACCGCTGGGCCAGCAAAACCTGCCGTTGCTGCCCGACGAACACATCAACCTGCGTGGCCCCGGCTACTACCACTGACCTAAAAAGGAGCACCAAAATGCTACCCAACCCGACCCTGGATAAACTGCAAACCCTGCGCCTGCACGGCATGGTCAAAGCCTTGAGCGAGCAGCACGCAACACCGGACATCAACGACATCGGCTTCGATGAGCGCCTGGGGCTGATGGTCGATCGTGAGCTGACCGAGCGTGAAAACGCACGCCTGACCACCCGCCTCAAAGCAGCGCGGCTGCGCCACAACGCCTGCCTGGAAGACATCGATTACCGCAGCCCACGCGGCCTGGACAAATCCCTGATCCTGCAACTGGGCAGCGGCCAATGGTTGCGCGACGGTCTGAACCTGATCATCGGCGGCCCCACCGGCGTGGGCAAAACCTGGCTCGCCTGCGCGCTGGCCCACAAGGCCTGCCGGGACGGCTACAGCGTGCGCTACCTGCGTTTGCCGCGTCTGCTGGAAGAACTGGGGCTCGCTCACGGCGACGGGCGCTTCGCCAAGCTCATGGCGGGTTATGCCAAAACCGACCTGCTAATCCTGGATGACTGGGGACTGGCGCCGTTTACCGCACCGCAACGGCGCGACATGTTGGAGCTGCTGGACGACCGCTACGGGAACCGCTCGACACTGGTCACCAGCCAGATGCCGGTGGACAAATGGCATGCGCTGATCGGCGATCCGACCTTGGGCGATGCGATCCTCGACCGTCTGGTGCACAACGCTTATCGCATCGAACTGAAGGGCGAATCACTGCGCAGGCGCGCGACGAAATTGACTGTAACCGGGACTTCAGACTAACAATGCAAACCTGCGTCGCTGCGCTCCGACTGCCTGTCCAAGTGGACGTGGATCAGGTGTCCAAGTGAGCGTGGAACGAGTGTCCAAATGATGGTGGACTGGGTGTCCAAGTGTCGTGGAATCCGCACGCAAACTGATTCATGGCGCTCTTCCAGTAGTGGGCCGCACTGCCCCAATTGGCAGTGTGCAAGCCAAATCAACTTCGTCGCAGCTTCATCAGTCGGAAAGTGGCATCTTGTCTTGATGATCTTGCGCAACTGGGTATTGATGTCTCGATGGCGTTGGTGGTGTAGATCACTTTTCGTATGGCTGGCGGGAAAACGAAAAATGGGATGACTCTGTCTCAGGCGCATCTCCAGGCCGCATCCACCGTTGGATATTGCTTGCCCCATGACCCAGCCTCGAACGCAGCTAAAGCTTGCTCGGCAACTTCAGCGTTGAGCGCTTGATAAATCGGCTTTGGCGCATTGGCCAGCTCACGACGCTTGTCCCAAGCCGCGTAAGCAACGCCGTTGCGGATCAAGTGGACGATACAACTGTAACGTCGTCTCAGGGAACACCGCACTCAAGGCTTCTGGCATTCCTTTTAGACCATCAGTGACTGCGATCAAAACGTGTTCGACGCCTCGGGTCTTGAGGTCATTGAAGACCTTCATCCAGAACTTGGCGCCCTCGTAGTTTCAATCCAGATGCCCAAAATATCTCGGGCACCGTCCGCAATACACCCCGTCTGTAAAACGGCGTTCGTGCTTGGGGATTAGAATCGGAGCAAAGCTGCCATCGCGGTCTCTAGGGATGTCCAGGCGCAGTGGGCCATCATCGGTGAGCACGGTCTTGCCGCTTTTGCCGTTGCACTGGTTGCTCGAATCCTGGTCGGCATACATGTTCAACATGTATGCCCGAACACAAAATTTATGACATTCCCGATAGGTTGGAACTCTTATGTTCCTATAACCACCCAACCATGACCGTCACCACCTGCGCGCCTGTTTTTCTTTTTTACCTTTTTCCACTCATCATGGAGTGTTTATGAGTCCACGAATCCCCC